>CAZDQR010000255.1:0-4963 GCA_964507315.1 uncultured Roseivirgaceae bacterium | reverse complement strand
TTACAAAAATGCCTTTTCAAGCAGCTTATACCTTAAATACGATGCTCATAATTTCTGTTGTAGCAATAGTTGTGGGTATTATTTTTGGTACCTACCCTGCTATTAAAGCTTCTAAACTCGACCCCGTTGAAGCTATAAGGAGAGAGTAATTATTTAGCTCCACCAATAGAGGCAGAAACCTTTTCCATAGGATACGAGATGGCATCTAATTGCTGCTTTAGATTAGCTGCAACTAGCACAAAATCTTCCATCCGCTCTTTTTTGATTGGTTCTGAAGATGGCAATTTCACTTTTAGCGCATCTACTTGGTAACCGCTTTTCCAAAAGCGATAACACACGTGGTTTCCTTTAGCTAAACCGGTAGCTCCTACATACCCAATGGTTTGCCCTTGTTTTACATGTGCTCCGGGTTTCATACCCGATGCTATTTTTGACATATGTAAATACTGAGTAGTGTAAATGGAGTTATGCCTAATTTTTACATAATTACCATTATACTTTCCGTATTGAGCTGCCACCACGGTTCCTTCTCCCACACTACGAATTGGAGTTCCTCTTGGAGCTGCAAAATCTGTTCCTCTATGTGCTTTATACCTTTTTTGAACTGGATGATATCGACTACCAGAATAACGAGAGCTAATTCGACTAAATTGTACGGGGTATTTCAAAAATGCTTTTCTTAAGCTTTTTCCTTCCTCATCAAAATAATCAACACTGGTACCTTGATCATAATAATAGGCGTAATTATCATAGCCATTATGCTGAAATACAGCAGCCTTAATTTCACTAATGCCTATAGATTTACCTTCTACAAGCTCTTCTTCATAAATCACTTTAAACTTATCTCCTGGATAAAGTCGAAAGAAATCTATTTGCCAAGCAAATACATCGGCTAGCTCATTAGTAAGTATTGGAGACAAGCCCATTTCACTAATAGTTGCGGATAATGAACTCTTGATAATGCCTGAAGCTGTTTGCTCTTTAACCACAACTTGTTTAGCCTTTTTTTCAGTAAAGATGCTATCGTCTAAATGAAAAATTACATAATCGATATCATTATGGTAATACACCAATGCTTTAGCTTTTGGCAAGCTATCTGGCTTATAAACAACATCGTAAGGCTTATTAACACGTAATTTTCTTAAATCGAATATCCCTTTGGCACTGAGTGATAGATCGTATATATCGTCTTTACTCACATTATAAGGAGCCAACATATCCGACAAATGTTGTCTGCTCTTAACCTTGTTTCTATCTATCTTAAGAGAATCAACCACCATGCCATAGAACATAATTGGTTCGTGCACCACTATAATTTTACTATGCGTTTCTGCCTTGGTTTCCTTTACCTCTCTATGTAATTGTTGAACCCACAGTTGGTAAACTGTTAATCCGAAGATGAGCGTAAATACACCAATAACTAGCTTGCTAGAAAGCTTCATGCTTACTTGATTTGAGGGATAAAAGAATTATTATATTTTCGTGTTTTTCCACTTTCCTTTTTTGAAGGATATCACAAATATAACCGCTGTAAGCGAAATTGATAACACCATGGTCATAAAAACACCTTCTGCTCCCCAATTTAATATAACGGAAAGTAGGTAAGCCAAAGGTAATTGGAATACCCAATAGGTTAAAAAGTTAATTTTTGTTGGTGTTTTCGTATCTCCTGCACCATTAAATGCCTGACTCATTACCATGCCATAGGAAAAGAACACATAGCCCGCTGAAATGTATTTTAAGGCTTGCACACCTGTGGCTAATACAAGGCCTTCTGCATTAAAAAAGCCAACCAAAGGCTCTGCAAAAACCCATAGTATTATGGAAAGCAACGACATAAATACCAAATTAAATTTTGAGCTCAACCATACAGATTTCTCGGCTCGATCTGGCTTTTGAGCGCCCAAATTTTGCCCAACCAAGGTAGCAGCTGCGTTAGCTAGGCCCCAAGATGGTAAAATGGTAAACATTATTATCCTGAAGGTAATGGTATAACCTGCAACCACTTCACTCCCAAATACAGAGAGAATTCGTACCAAGAAAATCCAACTAGCAGTACCAATTAAAAATTGACCTATTCCACCCAACGACACTTTTAATAATTTCCATATCAAAATTGGCTGAAACACCATATTTTCTTTATTAATTGAGACAACACTTTTATGATTAAATAAATGATATAACTGATACAAAACCCCAGTTCCTCTGCCAATGGTGGTAGCGATGGCTGCTCCCTCCACGCCCATTGCAGGGATAGACCCATCAGTATTGGATCTAGTATTATGTTTAACCCATTCGCAAGCCAAAGGGTTCGCATTGCCAGTGAAGCATCTCCTGCCCCTCTAAACACCGAATTAATTAAGAAAAGCATCATTATGGTTACGTTGCCACCAAACATCCAACGTGTGTAATTTTGCCCTTGGGCAATGAGTTCTTCCGAGCCTCCCATTGCTCTTAGTAATTCAGGCGCAAACGTAAATCCAAAAATACCAATAACACCTGATATTAGTAACCCAAGCAAAATTGCTTGCCAAGCCGCATCTGCCGCTTCCTTAGGTTTACCTTCGCCAATTCTACGTGCAACCATAGCGGCTGCAGCCATACTTAACCCAATCGCAATAGCAAAAACCAGCATAATAACTGATTCTGTTAGCCCTATAGTTGCCACCGCATTAATGCCTACTTTGGAAACAAAGTAAATATCAACCACTGCGAATAGCGATTCCATTACCATTTCGAGCACCATCGGAACCGCCAACATAAAAATGGCTCTATTTAAAGAGCCAGCTGTAAAATTACGTTCGGTGCCTGCTATTGCAGTTTTAAGTCGTTAAGTATTTTTTTAAAAATTACGGAGCTACTTATAAGCAATCATCTGCTAATTTATAGAGGTAGTCGTTCTCCTTTTTAATCCTATTGCCTAGCGCAGAAATAAGTTGATTTGTTTCCTCAATAAACCCCTTAGAATCATCTGATATAGCATAAGCACTTGGCCATTTTTTTGAGTAATTCGCTACAAATTCGGCTATGCCTCCCATTCCTTGTTGGTACTGAATAGAAATAGCAACACTTCATAATTCATCGTGTTGGTTACGGAATTTTTGAGTGTATGACATACTAATAGTTTGGTTAAAAAATAAGTGTAATGAATAAATATAAAGTAATTAACTGCAATATCAAATTAAAGATAATTCTCTACTCAATAATTCTATTTGATTCTAAAACGTTTCCTTTTATCAAGTGTTCTTGAATTATTTTTTCTAAAATCGATGGGGTACAGGAGTGATACCAAACCCCTTCAGGATAAACCACAGCAACTGGCCCTTTCATACAAACCCGTAAACAATTGGCTTTTGTTCTATAAATACCTCCATCGCTAGCCAAACCAAGCTCCTTCAATCGCTTTTTTAGAAATTTCCATGAATCAAGTCCCTTTTTTTTACTACAGCATTTAGCATCCGAAGGATCGACACAAATAAAGATATGCCTTTTTGTTTTTTCTAAATGCAGCTCATGGGCTTTTTCTTTGAGTTTGCTCAGCTTCATATTAAAACCCATTAAGGTAAGAGGCTGCTAAAGAATCTTGGTCTAATTTGCCATTATAAAACCCTCTGTTACTTACCCATTTTCCGTAGGTTGGGTTAGGCAATACAATGTATTTTGTACCAAATTTAGATTGGTTAGCAAAGACAGCTTCTTTACGCTTATCCACATCTTCCACTTCAAACTCTGCACTCATATCATCAAGGTTATCGCCAATAAGTAAGGCTATTTCTAACCCTTGATCCAACACTTTTTGCCTTCTAGTTTCTTTACTACTTGTAGAAGTACGTAGCATGATATGATTGCTATCTACTTGCGGGTAGCCATACTTATTAAGGTTATTTATGGTGGCTTCAAGCAAGTGTTCTTTTCTGTTAGAGATGTAAAATATTACAATTCCTTTAGAATCAGCATATTGTAAAAACTCTAAAGAACCAGGTATTGGTCTGGCCTCTTCTTTTTTGCACCATTCATCCCAATGGGCAGGATAATTAAAGTTTTCAAGTATTTGCTTTGCTTGAAATGGGCTATTGTCTAGTACGGTTTCATCAATATCTAATACCACAGCAAGTGGGCTAGTTGCAATTCTAAATTGGTTATTTAATGATATTCGAGCTAAAGCATAGGCTTGCTCAGTAAGAGCTCTGTATTCGGGTGCTTGTTGCACATAAATGGTTGCCATGGTATTTCGAATATGAATATTTTTAGCAGGCTGTTGTGGCTCACAAGATGCGAAAAGGATAATTACGCTTAGGGTGTAAAATAGATATTTCATAGAAGTGCAATTTAGCAAAAAAACAAAGCCTTGAGTAATACCCAAGGCTTTATTGAATGCAAGCAAAAATATTTCTAAAAACTGACCTATTCTTAGTATTTCGCTAAGACTAGAATAGTTTGGTCTCAGACAGTGCCTAAGACCAGATCAGACCCCAACTCTTTAACTTCACGCCTTTTTAACACTTTCAAAAAGTTGGTTTTTATTTTTCTGGTTCTTTAACACAACATTGATGCAATAGAGCAAGCCTATTTCTCTTTTTTGACGAGCAATATTTTGTTAGCTGTAGCTAAATAGGAAAGCGTTTAGCCCAAAATAGGGTGGGTAATTTCAACATAACCTAAACAGAATATAAGTGTGTCCACCTAACTAACCTATGAACCTTTTTATAGAAGTTATCATTTCTTAAGTAGAAAATGGTTTTGTCAGGTATTCTTCTGCTCCTAAGCCAACCCTTGTTGCATGACAGATTCTTGTCCTACTGCGCTAAGCATTATTATTTTTGAAGCTAATTTTTTTTCGGATTTAAGTATTCTTACAATATTGTAAGCTTCCCCAAAAATTGGACGGTTTAAAAGTAGAGAAAAACTACTAAATTTAAACTGTTAAACATGAAAAGAAAGAAGTTTACCCCCACCCAAATTG
>CAZDQR010000254.1:0-4975 GCA_964507315.1 uncultured Roseivirgaceae bacterium | reverse complement strand
GAGAAGGCGGTGAAGACGAAGCTCGATTTGAGAAAAAAGCCAATGGTGATTGGGAACGATCAGCGATTAAGCAAGTGGCTTCTGGTAGGTTTGGGGTAACGAGTTACTACCTCACCAATGCTGATGAAATTCAGATAAAGATGGCACAAGGTGCCAAACCTGGAGAAGGAGGCCAATTGCCTGGTCATAAAGTAGATGATTGGATTGGCCGAGTGCGCCATTCAACCCCAGGAGTAGGATTAATCTCCCCACCTCCCCACCACGATATTTACTCCATAGAAGACCTTGCTCAGCTCATTTACGATTTAAAAAGAGCGAATCGAGAAGCTAGAATCAATGTAAAACTAGTATCTGAAGCGGGTGTAGGCACGATTGCTTCGGGTGTGGCAAAAGCCAAAGCGGATGTAGTGCTTATTGCTGGCCATGATGGTGGAACGGGCGCTTCACCTATCAGCTCCATTCAACACGCAGGTTTGCCTTGGGAACTGGGTTTGGCAGAAGCACACCAAACATTATTGAAAAATAAGCTTCGCAATAGAATTACGGTGCAAGCCGATGGCCAAATGCGAACGGGTAAAGATTTAGCCATTGCTACTTTATTAGGGGCAGAAGAATGGGGAGTGGCAACTGCAGCCCTTGTGGTGGAAGGTTGCATTATGATGCGAAATTGCCATCTTAATACCTGCCCTGTAGGAGTAGCAACACAAAATAAAGACCTACGTAAAAAGTTTACTGGTAAAGCAGATCACGTAGTTAATTTCTTTCAGTTTTTAGCGGAAGACCTAAGAGAAATAATGGCGGATTTGGGCTTTAGAACTATTAATGAAATGGTGGGTAAAGTGGACAGGCTAGAATTACTCGAATCTGTAAAAAAATCATCGTACAGTAACCTTGATTTTTCTCCAATCTTATACCAACAGGAGATTGCTGATGGAGACGGAGCTTTTAAGCAAAAAGAGCAAGACCATGAATTATCACTTTCATTAGATTGGCAGCTTATCAAGGCAGCCAAGAATGCGTTAGATGCTGGCAAAAAAGTAGAAGCTTCATTTGAAATTCAGAGTACAGATCGTTCGGTAGGAACAATTTTGTCGAATGAAATTTCTATAAAATACAAAGGAGAAGGATTGCCAGCGGGCAGTATAGACTTTAAGTTTAAAGGTTCGGCAGGACAAAGTTTTGCAGCTTTTGCTGCTAAGGGAATTAAATTCTCAATTGAAGGAGAAGCAAATGATTACTTTGGTAAAGGGCTTTCTGGTGCTCAAATTTCAGTATTCCCAAATGCCAACTCTAAATTTATTGCAGCTGAAAACCAAATTATTGGGAATGTGGCATTTTACGGAGCTACTTCGGGCAAAGCTTATATTGCAGGGTTAGCAGGTGAGCGATTTGCCGTGCGAAATTCAGGAGTTAAAACAGTAGTTGAAGGAGTGGGCGATCACGGTTGTGAATATATGACAGGTGGAACTGTGGTAATTCTAGGAGAAATAGGACGAAATTTTGCAGCCGGCATGAGTGGAGGTGAAGCTTATATTTATGGATCAGATGCCAAACAGTTGGCTCGAGTAAATCCTGAAATGGTTGATGTAGATCCATTGGATGCGGAAGATGAACAAGAGTTAAAATCACTTATTCAATCTCATATAAATGCTACAAATTCAGTAAAAGGCAAATCCATTTTAGATAATTGGTCTTCTGAATTATCTAAATTCATAAAAGTAATGCCTCGCGATTATAAAGCCGTTTTAGAGAAACAAAAGCTAAAGTCTAATGTCTAACAATCTTACATCTTATATCTAATTAAAAAATGGGAAAACCAACAGGCTTTTTAGAAATAGAGCGAGAAGATTTGAGGGGGGAACAACCTTTAGAGCGAGTGAAGCATTGGAATGAGTTTCATAAACCAATGGCACAAGAGGCTATTCAAAATCAGGCTGGAAGGTGTATGGATTGTGGCGTTCCTTTTTGCCATACAGGAGTAAATTTACCGAGTGGAGCTTCAGGTTGCCCTGTTTATAATCTGATTCCAGATTGGAATGATATGCTTTATAAAGGGCAATGGGAAAAGGCGTTTAAACTATTGATGAAAACCAATAATTTCCCTGAGTTTACAGGGCGTGTGTGCCCAGCACCTTGCGAAGGGGCTTGTGTGTTAGGCATTAATGAACCGCCCGTAACTATCAAAAATCACGAGTATTCAATTATCGAATATGCCTTTGAACAAGGATGGATAACACCTCAAATTCCTGAACATAGAACGGGTAAAAAAGTGGCTATCATTGGTTCTGGTCCTGCTGGGCTAGCAGCAGCAGATGAGCTAAATCAAATGGGGCATTCTGTAACAGTATTTGAAAGAGCTGACCGTGCAGGAGGCTTGCTAATGTACGGCATTCCTAATATGAAGCTCGATAAAGTTAAAGTGGTAGAGCGTAGGCTGCAAATTATGCAAGCCGAAGGAATCGAAATTAAAACAGGTGTTGATATTGGTGAAGATATTACTATATCTGAGTTGCAAGAAGATTTTGATTCCATAATTCTAGCAACGGGCTCAACGGTTCCTCGAGATTTGCCAGTTGAGGGAAGAGCGTTAATGGGTGTTCATTTTGCGATGGATTACCTTACTCAAAATACGAAGAGCTTGTTGGATTCAAATCACGCTGATAACAACTACATAGATGCAAAAGGTAAAAATGTAAATGTAATTGGTGGCGGAGATACAGGTACCGATTGTGTGGCTACAGCTTTACGACAGGGTTGTGCCTCGGTGCAACAGTTAGAAATTATGCCAATGCCTCCCGAAACAAGGTCTGATAATAACCCTTGGCCAGAGTATCCTAAAATCTATACATTAGATTATGGGCAACAAGAAGCTAAAGCAAAGCAAGGGGCAGATCCTCGTAAATATAAAGTGATGACCAAACGATTTGAAGGTGATGGAGGTAAACTTACCTCAGTAGTAACCACTCAAATTGAATGGGTTAAAACAGATGGTCGTTTTGTTCCTCAAGAGATACCTGCTACTGAAGATGTTATAAAAGCTGATTTGGTATTCTTGGCAATGGGCTTTACAGGGCCAGAGCAAGAAATTCTGAAACAAGCCAATGTTTTGGTCTCAGATAAAGCAAATGTAGAAGCAGAATATGGAGAGTTTGCAACCAATATAGAAGGCGTTTTTGCTGCTGGCGATTGCCGAAGAGGCCAAAGTTTGGTGGTGTGGGCAATTAATGAAGGGCGAGCTGTGGCTAAAGTTTGTGATACCTTTTTAACTAGATGATGGCTGTTTTGTACTTTAATGGTGATTAATGAATATTAAATTTTGATTTAATAAATCTTTAGTGCTCCTTTGAAACTAGATGACGAAAACGAATACGTATTTTAACTATTTCTTTTTTTACTACTGGAGCAAAGCACCGGGGTTAGAGAACTAGTATATGTAAAAATATATAAATCTAAAAGCCTCGGTTATTAACTGAGGCTTTTTTTTATGGATAAAAATGGACGAAAAAAAATTAAAAATAGGGATACAAGGTGTTAAAGCTGCTTTTCACGATGTGGCTGCAAGGCAATATTTTGGAAATGATAAAATCGAACTTGCTGAGTTTAGAGATTTTAGGAGTATGTCGAAAGCAGTTGCAGCTGGCAAGGTGGATTTTGCTATGATGGCCATTGAAAACACCTTGGCTGGTAGCCTGTTACCTAATTATGGGTTATTAGAAGAATATGGGCTAAATATAATTGGAGAGGAATATTTACGTATTCAAATGCAATTGATGGCATTGCCAAGGGAGCCTATTGGAAATATAGAGCAAGTGATTTCTCACCCTATTGCCTTAAGTCAATGTGGTCAGTTTTTAGATGAATATCCAGATTGGAAAGTAACGGAAGCAGATGACACAGCAAGTAGTGCACGACTTATCTCCAAGAAAAAATTAAAAGGGATAGCTGCCATTGCGAGCAGTTTGGCGGCCAAAACGTATGGGCTTAAAATTATAGCCCCATCAATAGAAACGAATAAGAAAAACTATACCCGGTTTTTAGCAATTTCTAAAACTAAAACGGACATAGCAAATGCGAATAAGGCATCGCTTAGGTTGGTCTTGAATCATAAACCTGCTGCCTTATCAAAAGCACTAGCTGTAATTGGGAATAAGGGGTTGAATTTATCAAAAATTCAATCAGTACCTATTATAGGGCAACCATATGAGTATGCAATTCACTTGGATGTCCTGTTCGAAAAGCGAGAAACTTTTAATCAGGCCATTGCCGAATTAAATCCACTTTGCATCAACCTAAAAGTATTAGGAACTTACCAACAAGGTAATAAACCCGTATTAAAATGATAGAAGTAGCGAATAGGTTTAAGACCGTAAAAGAGTATTACTTTTCTGTGAAGTTGCAAGAAATTGCGAAGATGAAAGAGGCTGGTAAAGATGTGCTCAATTTGGGTATAGGTTCTCCAGATTTAGCTCCCCACAAATCCACCGTTAATGCGTTAGTAGCTGCGGCTGAGCAGTCTTCTAATCATTCGTATCAGCCATATAGGTCGGGTAAGGAGTTGCGGGAATCGATAAGCAATTTCTATAATGTAACTTATAATGTGGAGCTGGATAGCGAAACGGAAGTTCTTCCGTTGCTAGGCTCGAAAGAAGGCATCATGTACATTTCCTTGGCTTTTCTTAATCCAGGAGATGAAGTGTTGGTTCCAAATCCTGGGTATCCAGCGTATCGGGCTATCTCTAATTTGGTAGGAGCTACTGTTCAGTCTTTCGATTTAGTGGAGGATAATAATTGGATGCCAGATATTGCAGCCTTGGAAGAACAAGATTTGAGTAATGTAAAGTTAATGTGGGTTAACTATCCAAATATGCCAACGGGTGCAAATTCTAGTACGAAGCTTTTTAGAAAACTAGTTGAGTTTGGGAAGAGGCATAACATTCTTATTATAAACGACAACCCTTATAGCCTTGTTCTGAAT
>CAZDQR010000253.1:0-5019 GCA_964507315.1 uncultured Roseivirgaceae bacterium | reverse complement strand
AAGGCTCTTTGCTTTGCCAAATATTTAGCTTTGTTTTTAACTACGTTTTGAATAATCTCAAAAGCAGGGTCCTTCCGTTTTGATTTTATGACGATCTGCTCCAGTTCGGTGGTAGACAAATCCATCCAGAGATTCCTGGTTTGGTCTTTATCCTCCATAATTACATCTAAAGATTTGGTGGTATAGCCAATAAAAGAAAAGATTAATTCATAATCGCCTGGTAAAAGGTCGATTCGATATTTACCATCTTTATCTGTGGAAGTTCCACTTCCATCATTTTTAACTAAAATGTTAACGAAAGGAATGGGTACGTTATCGCTATCATAAACGTAACCGCTCAGTATTTGAGCATCGATAGTAGAAACAAGGAACAAACTAATAGTGAGTGTAAAGAACAATGTTCTTATAAACTTTCTATTCATTCAGGGAATTAATGGTTCAATAAATCCCAAGCCGTATATTGTGCAATATATTATTTATAATATTAAATTCAAACCCAATTACCAACTAATATATTAATCATAAAATTCATAAAGGGGCATTATTTAATACACCAATTTTTACATCGTCTTTAACCAAAAACGAATTGGTAAAGCATCTTTGTTGTTAATTGATATAGCAAAGATGATGTGCTTGGGCATTAGATAAACTGTGGCGGAATTACCTAACCAAATTTGCACACTTTCTAGAACACATTTCAGAAATACTGCTAAATCCTAAGGATGTCTAATTGAATCTACCATGGCTTGGATGGACTTGTCTGGTGCAGGAGTAAACCTTGAAATTGCGACTGAAATAACGAAGTTGACAACCATGGCAATGCTTCCGAAGCCTTCGGGCGAAATGCCAAACCACCATTCCTCTTGTGTACCTCCACCAAATAACTGGAGTTTGAACTTCATCATATAAAACAACATCAATAAAATGCCAACAACCATTCCTGCAACAGCTCCTTCTTTGTTCATACGTTTATCAAAAATACCCAACACAATGGCAGGAAAAAACGAGGCTGCTGCTAAGCCAAATGCCAAATGCCAAAGCTACAGTAGCTGCCACAAAACCCGGAGGATTGATACCAAAATAGCCTGCCACCAATACGGCACTTCCTGCTCCCACACGTGCCCAAACCAATTCTTCTTTGTCAGTCATATTGGGTTTTAATTGTTTCTTCATCAAATCATGTGAAACACTGGTTGAAATTACCAGCAGCAAACCTGCTGCGGTGGAAAGCGCTGCGGCTAATCCACCTGCAGCCACTAAAGCAATTACCCAATTGGGGAGATTAGCTATCTCAGGATTGGCAAGCACCATGATGTCTCTATCAATGGTGAGCTCATTGGTTTTTTCATCTCCAACGTACTGTATTTTACCGTCCTTGTTTTTATCATCAAATGCGATGAGGCCAGTTGCTTCCCAATTTTTAAACCAGGCAGGCACAGAACTATACTCTGCATTCGAAACTGTATTAATAAGGTTTGTTCGAGCAAAGGCTGCAATGGCTGGTGCCGTTGTGTATAATATGGCAATAAGCACCAATGCATAACCTGCAGACTTACGTGCATCTCTTACATTCGGCACTGTAAAAAACCGTACAATAACGTGAGGTAATCCAGCAGTGCCTACCATTAAAGCCAATGTAATTGCAAATAAATCAATGGTAGATTTGGTGCCTGTGGTATAAGCTGCAAAGCCTAATTCCTGATGCAAGCCGTCTAATTTATCCAATAAAAAAGTGCCTGACCCATCGGCCAATTCACTCCCAAACCCCAATTGTGGCAACCAGTTGCCTGTTAGTTGAATGGAAATAAATATGGCTGGCACCATATAGGCAAATATGAGAATGCAATATTGGGCTACTTGGGTATAAGTAATCCCTTTCATCCCACCCAGTACTGCGTAAAAGAATACGATTACCATCCCAATCATTACTCCTGTGGTAATATCAACTTCTAAAAAACGAGCAAATACAACGCCCACACCTCGCATTTGACCAGCCACATAGGTAAATGACACAATTAAGGCACAAATAATGGCTACAGTTCGAGCAACATTGGAGTAATAACGATCTCCTATAAAATCTGGCACAGTAAATTTACCAAATTTACGTAAATAGGGTGCAAGTAATAAGGCGAGTAGCACATATCCCCCTGTCCATCCCATAAGATATACTGCCCCATCAAAACCCATAAATGAGATTAGGCCTGCCATTGAAATAAAAGAGGCTGCTGACATCCAATCTGCTGCAGTGGCCATACCATTGGCAAAAGGCGAAACGCCTCCACCTGCCACATAAAATTCTTTGGTACTTCCTGCTCTCGTTTTAACAGCAATACCAATATAAAGGGCAAAAGAAAGCCCCACAATTAAATAGGTCCAAGTTTGAATATCCATTAGTCTTCGTTTGTAGGTTCGTCAGTTGATTCGTATTTTTTATCGAGCTTATTCATTAAATAAACGTAGATAAAGATAATGGCAACAAAAGCATAGATCGCTCCTTGTTGTGCAAACCAAAACCCCAGTTTAAAACCTCCTATTTAAATGGTATTGAGCTCATCAACAAATAAAATTCCTAACCCAAATGAGAAAAAGAACCAGGCTGATAGTAGAATTACTAAATAACGCAGATTTGTTCTCCAATAAATATCTTTCTTTTTCATTTCTTCCTTTTCAAACCATATTGATAAATGCTCACAATTCTCATTATGAAACCTAAAAGTATATAATAACCCTTGATATTCACTCGATAATGATCGAATTGATTTCTAGGAGTTTATTTTTACATAAATCTTCTATCCACCCTCAATTTTCTTAAGATTTGAAAAAAGAACAAAAACAACCGATTAATGCCGATTACCAACCAGGTCAACGATTGTATTGGACTGGGCGAAAGTCGAACCCTGATATAAGCAACCAATATTGGCACCAAGAAATTGAGCTGCTTGATATTGCCAACTTAACAAACGAGCCTGCCATTGATATTGCACTAATCGGTTATGTATGCGATGAAGGCGTTCGAAGAAACTTAGGACGAGTTGGCACCAAAGAAGGACCTAGAGTGATCCGAGAAAGGTTAGCGAAGTTGCCTATTCATTTCGAAACAAAACGTGTGGCAGATGTGGGCGATATAATTTGCATTGATGAAGACATGGAAAGTAGTCAACAAGCATTTGCAAATTCCATTAATACCTTGCTCTCTAACCAGATCCTCCCGATTGCCTTAGGTGGTGGTCACGATATGGCTTTTGGCCATTTTATGGGAATTAGAAACAGTTTGAAAAACAATTCTAAGAATAAGGTTGGCATCATAAATTTCGATGCGCACTTTGATTTGCGTCCCGTTGAACAAAAAGGAAATTCTGGAACACCTTTCAATCAAATTATAACAGAACTGAATAAAGAAGGAGAAACTGTAGATTATTTTGCCATAGGTATCCAAAGGCAATCCAATACTAAAGAGCTCTTTAGTATTGCAAAAACAGAGAAGGTAGATTATGCCATCAATTACGATTGTGAGTCGTCTAGTGCAGAGCTCGAAGCTCTAAAAGAAAGACTTACCCCTCTTATTGAGAACAACGATTACTTATACGTTACTATTGATATGGACGGCTTTTCATCTGCCTATGCGCCCGGTGTAAGTGCTCCTTCTCCATTGGGATTTACGCCATTTTTTGTCTTCAAAATGCTCAAATTCTTAATTGATACAGGAAAGATAATATCCGTAGATATTGTAGAATTAAACCCCACCTTAGACAATGACCACAGAACGGCCAACCTTGCCGCTAAATTGGTAGATTTTATAGTAATGCATTATACACCACCAAGCAAAAAGAGCTAATAGGGTTTAAAAGAAGTAACCAATACTACTCAATTGGCAAATTATACACTAACCTCAAATTAGCCACGGGCCCTGTTTTCATCATTACATTTTTCGGAATGCGATTATCTCCAAAACTGATAAGTGTAACTTTGAGATCAAGTTTTTGATCTTCGCTATATTGCTCGTAATAACGATCTACAGCAAAACCTGCTCTGCCTTCTACAAAAATATTATTCCAAATACGCTGCCTAACAAATAGGGTTAAATCAATGCTTCCTCTCTCTATATAATCATTCAAATATGCTGGATTACCTAATCTATAGGATGTTATAAGAGCAAAATGGCTAAACCCAGCTGTTAAATTTTTATTTACTTTATAATTTACTTTTATATAAATAGGAGCCATTCCTGCTATGCTCCATCTATCAGAAATTTGCCAATCTAAATAAATTAAAGGGGTTAGCGAAGGCCCAAACATCTCTTGATTATACAACAGGCCGAATCTCATGGTCAAGTTATCGCTGTACTTATTCTCAATAAGTACCATACCTCCAAATTGCCAATTCGCATTATTCACATTCTCGAAATCTGTCATAAACCGAGGAGCAAATAGCATCTGTAGTTTTTTCTTATCATTAATACTTTGCACCAAACCAGTTTGGAAAATAAAACCACTCAGTTCCACCGGATTGGCTATCCCTGCCCCAAGCTCAGCATTTGATTGTACATAGGAGTACACATAGGTAAGGTCATTATACCAAATGGTTTTCTGGGAGAGTACAATAGGGGCTTTCAAATTTACTAAACCACCATATTCAGAGCTGGTTCCTTTAATAGGCTCCCCTGCTTCTTGAGGAAAACCAAACCTCCCTGATGCAGTAAAAAGATCTAGACTTGATTGTGCTAAGGATGCCTGTAGCAGAATAAAATAAAAAATGCCAAAGAGGTAAAGTGGCTTCACAATATTAAGTAAAAATGGCTCAAATATTTAGTTGGGTAAAGTTAGTAAATTAATGATTTGCACCATAGTGATTTCTGACAATAACAGCTGCAGGTTTATTCTGAGGAGTGTATCCTGAATGATCCTCTCCGCCCCTAATCATGCTTTTGTTAAACCACTTCCAAAGAAATCCTCCTGCAAACCAAGCTTCACTCCAAGTGGAGTTATATAAGGCCTGTAAAGCAATCTCCTGTTCAGCCAT
>CAZDQR010000252.1:0-5024 GCA_964507315.1 uncultured Roseivirgaceae bacterium | reverse complement strand
CTCCTGTGCGTTCTCTCACAGCTTTAATGCTAGTTTTCATTGCTTCCACCCAATTTAGCGAATCGAAAATACGGAACACATCATTCCCATTCTCCCACGCTTTCTCAATAAATTTCTCTATTAAATTATCGGGATAGGCCTTATAGCCCACTGCATTGGAGCCACGTATTAACATTTGAAGAAGTACATTCGGCACAGCTTCACGTATTAATTGCAGCCTTTTCCATGGGCTTTCATGCAAAAATCGCATAGATACATCAAAGGTAGCACCGCCCCATACCTCCATCGAAAACACCTGAGGATGTTCTTTGGCAAAGCTTTCGGCCACATTTAGCATATCAATGGTTCGCATGCGAGTTGCCAACAAACTTTGGTGGGCATCTCTAAAGGTAGTATCTGTAAATTGCACCACAGGGTTATCTTTTAACCACTTAGAAAACCCCTCTGGCCCTAATTCTGTTAATAAGTCCTTAGTCCCTTTGGGGTGTTTAGCAATATGGTCTGCACAAGGGATTTCTGGTACTCGGAATGATCTATTCCGATCAACCTTTTTAATATCAGGATTGCCATTTACAATTACATTGGCCAAGTACTTAAGCATTTTAGTGCCCGAATCTTGCCAGCCAGTTATATCAAACAATTCTGGGTGGTCTGCTATAAAATTAACAGTTGCCTCTCCATTATAAAAAGTAGGGTTTGTAATCACATTTTCTAAGAACCCAACATTGGTTCTTACTCCTCTAATTCTGAATTCACGCAAAGCTCTATCTAATCGATAAGCAGCTCCTTTTAACGTACGGCCAGAAGCTGAAATTTTCACTAGAAGAGAATCGAAGAATGGAGAAATTTTAGCCCCAGTGTAGCAATTACCGGCATCTAATCGGATGCCAAAACCACCGGCACTTCGGTAGGCGATGATAGTGCCGTAATCGGGCGTAAAATCGTTACCTGGATCTTCAGTAGTAATTCTACATTGTATGGCAAATCCGTTGGTTTTAATATCTTCCTGATTTCTAATAAAGATTTGAGGATCGTCCAATCGATAGCCTCTTGCAATTTCAATTTGAGAACGAACAATGTCAATACCTGTAACTTCTTCAGTTATCGTATGCTCAACCTGAATACGAGGGTTTACTTCAATAAAATAAATGCGATTATCACTATCAACTAAAAACTCTACTGTACCAACATTATTATAATTTACTTCTTTGGCAAGCCTTAGTGCATAATCGTATAATTTATCCTTAACATCGGTTGGTAGCGTAGGGCTTGGAGCAATCTCCACCACTTTTTGAAAGCGCCTTTGCACCGAGCAATCTCGCTCATATAAATGAACAATATTACCGTAGTTATCACCCATAATCTGCACTTCGATGTGCTTGGGGTTATTTATAAATTTTTCAAGAAAAACGGTGTCATCACCAAAGGCATTTCGGGCTTCGTTTCTGGCTTCCTCAAAGAGGCCTGCTAAACTTTCAGCATCTTTTATAATACGCATACCTCTACCACCACCACCAGAAGCCGCTTTAAGCATTATAGGGTAGCCAATTTTGTTAGCTTCTTCTAAGGCAATTGCAGCAGAAGTTAAATCTACTTTGCTATCTTCTATAACAGGCACATTTGCTCTAATGGCAATTTCTTTAGCCGCAACTTTGTCGCCTAATTGCGCCATTACTTCTGGCTCTGGCCCAATAAAATAAATACCTTCTTCTTTACACCTTTGGGCTAACTGCACATTTTCTGATAAAAAACCATAACCAGGATGAATGCCATTTACTCCTTTGGCTTTAGCCAAAGTGATTATCCCCTCAATGTCTAAATACGGTTTTAAAGGGTCGTCATCATCCCCAATCTGGTAAGATTCATCTGCTTTATACCTATGTAATGAAAATCGATCTTCGAACGTGAAGACGGCCACCGTTCTGATATTCAATTCAGAAGCGGCACGAAGCACCCTAATGGCTATTTCTCCCCTATTGGCAACAAGAAGTTTAGTTATTTCGTTTTTAACAGGCATAATTTTGGCAGTTTATAAATAATGAGAGTAAAAATAGACAATAGAAGCTCTAAATATCTCAGTAAAGAATAATGAATTTAAGTTGGCCCATTAGGACTAATTAATTTGAAAGAATTAACTCAATGGCCAGCATGCTAAAACCTCCTTTTGTATCTTCACCAAACTGACCTATTAACGCTCCTTCTTTTCTCCATTTACCACCAGCAAAGCTCCAACTATTAGGATCCGTGCCACTACTAAACACCAAACCTAACGATGGCTCATAAGAAAATTCTTCTACCTTTCCCTTGTCTTTGTAAGTTGTCCAAGATTTATAATAATTCTCCTCTATGATCATCCATTCAATTACAATAAAAAATCCCTCTTTGGGAAATTGAATAAAAAAATCCGACAAGTCAATTTTAGTAACCGATTTTCCTTTTTTAGCATACCCGTAGATGCTATTCTCAAACAAATACTCACCTGGTCCCTTATCCTTATTCACTTTATAAAGCCGAATATTAAATTTTGCATTTTTTATATCGCTAGCTGTTACAACTCTAATTTCTTTAAGAAACGTAGTGCTTTCATAATTTCCCTTGTAAGGAAAATATCGAGCAACCATCCAAGGATAAGACCCACAGCCAAAATAACTATTGATTTTTGATTTATTAAAAACGCCAACCTGCTGTTCAATGTTTGCTTTTTTATTTCCGACAATCACTGCTTCTAGCTCTATTGTAGAAGGCATTAAACTAATCATTAATTGATCCGATTCTACTTTAACTTTCTTTGTTTTATACCCAATTGCAGAAAATACAAGCACATTAGTATTCCTGCTTTCCTTAAGCTCAAATTCGCCTTTAATATTTGAAGTTGTGCCGGCAAACATCCCTTCCACCACAATATTAACATAAGGAACAGGCTCCCCTGTTTCTGAATTGGCAATTTGTCCTTTGAGCTGGCTAAAACTGATAGTGGGAACTAGGAATAACAAGACAACAAAATTAAAATTTTTCACTTTATGCTTTTACGTTAGTTTTTTAATTAAATCTGCCATTATCAACTCTGCATGCACTCTAGAGTTTTCGATGAACCACTTATTGGTTACCAATCCTCCACATACAACACCTGCCAGATATACATTGGAGGCACTCGATTCATTGGTGGTTTCATTATAAATAGGAGTATGATGCACATCACTCCCAAATTTTACACCTAATGATTCCAGAAAAGTAAAATCAGGTTTATAGCCTGTCATAGCTAATACAAAATCATTTTCCAAGGTAATTGGGCCGTTAGGTGTATTTATCTCCACCGTATGCTCAGTTATTTTAGTAAGCTCAGAATTAAAATAAGCCTTAATCTCTCCTGCTGCAATTCTGTTTTCAATATCGGGTCGCACCCAGTATTTTACACTTTCACGAATCTTATCCTCTCGAATTATCATTGTTACTTCAGCTCCTTTTCTAAACGTTTCTAACGCAACATCCACTGCCGAATTTGCAGCACCAATCACCACCACCTTTTGAGCAAAATAAGGATGAGGTTCATCGTAATAATGTTTCACTTTAGTTAAACCCTCTCCTTCAACATCCATTAAATACGGATAATCATAGAACCCAGTAGCCATAATAATGGCCTTAGAACGATAATTCCCCTTGGCACTTTCAATATAAAATTCCTCTCCTTTTTTAGTTATTCTCTCTATTTTTTCATAAAGATTCAACTTCAATTTCCAAGTAGTGGCCACCCTGCGATAATACTCTAGTGCCTCAAACCGGTTAGGCTTACTTTGATGAGAGATAAAAGGCACACCTCCAATTTCAAGCTTTTCAGAAGTAGAGAAAAACGTCATCCCTTTAGGGTAATTATAGATTGAGTTAACTAAGCACCCTTTATCAAAAATGGCATAGCTAAGACCTGCTTTGGCAGCTTCGATTCCGCAAGCCAAACCAATAGGGCCAGCTCCTATAATTACTACATCTAAGGTTTCCATATAAATAATGATTAGGTACAAATATTATAAAATGGTAGTAGATTAGTGTTTATAACAATCATTTTTATACTGAATGCTTAACTTTTTAAGTAATAATGCCAACGATCAAGAGCAGGAAAAGAATAAAGATTACAGGAATGTAGTTATTATTCAAGCTATCATTATTATATCTGGTCTAGTCCTATCCACCTTTATTAATTACGAAAACCCAAAGTTTAGCGATAAGCTAATCATTACTCTATTCTCTGGATTTGGAGCCTACTACTCATTTTTATTATGGGATTTGCTCAAAGATTTTACCACCAATAAAATACTAATAGGTGCATTCTTATTTGTGTTAACCACCATTGTAATTATTGGGCTATTAGGCGAATTTCCGTTTTATAAATTTATAGAAATAGAAGACCGCAGAAGCTACTTATTTGCTTTACACGCAGGGCTTTTCCCAATCGAAATTACCGTAATTGGTTTTGCTATCAGAGACCTTTTTTCTGGCAGTACCTTTACAAAAAGTAAGCTTTGGGGCGCAGCTGCTGTTTATTTAATGATTGGAATCTCATTTGCTAGCCTATACGATCTTATCAATATAGCATATCCAGGCATCTTAGGAACATCGCTTACATTAGGCTTAGAAAGCTATTCCGAATTTATTTATTACAGCTTTAATATTTTAGGAGGCCTAGACACAGCCTACCCAAACACTGCTCCAATATTGCGCAATTTAGGAGTAATTGAAGCCGTTTGGGCTAATCTTTATGCTATTTTAATTATTGGAAAGCTGCTGGGGTTGCCTACTAAGAAGGATGATTAAGAAGCTGAATCTTTTTATTCATTTATAGGTTAGGTGACAAATTCCATGAGATCCCGCACCAAGTGCGGGATAAAATAAATTAAGGATGGCTATTCTTAAAATTAAGGTTGATAAAAATAAATCAGGACCCCCAGAAAGGGAGTCCTTGATTTAACCTAACCTTAACCTAATTTATGAAAGTACTTATCGTACTCGAATACCTTAACGACAATTGGGTT
>CAZDQR010000251.1:0-5032 GCA_964507315.1 uncultured Roseivirgaceae bacterium | reverse complement strand
GAAGCTTAGGAATCCGTGAGCATTTTATGTCGCCTTATCGAAAAGGAGAAAAAATTACGATTGATGAGTATTACCAATTTATATTCGAAAACGTAAAAGGTCTTCCTGAAAAAGCAAAGGAAGAAAATATGAATGCGCTTGAGTATATGCAAAAATACGGTGCGTTTGAGATTGAAACTTCGGTGTACGAATTGCATAAAAAGCCATTGAGCGAGGACCAAATGAAAGGCTCTTCAACCGATAAGAAAACAGGCGTAATCACGAAAGATGGAGCACGTATTGGGGTAAATGTAGATGGTGATAATGTAGTTGGGTTCCCAACACTAAGTCGTAAACAAGAGTTTTACTCACAAACGATGGAAGATTGGAAATGGCCAGAATATACCACTCCAACCTATATCAAAAGTCACGTACACGAGCAAGAAATGGACAGAGAAAAAGGAGATTTTCCTTTAGTACCAACCTTTAGACTGCCAGTCCTTATTCACTCACGATCGGGTAATGCCAAGTGGTTAGCAGAAATTGCCAACCGTAACCCCGTGTGGATGCATACTTCAGATGCCGCTCGATTTAACCTTAAAACAGGCGATCTCATTCGCGTAAATACCGACATTGGTTACTTTGTAGATAAGGTGTGGGTAACAGAAGGAATGAAGCCAGGAATTGTGGCTTGTTCGCATCATTTGGGTAGGTGGAGACGACCTCAAGATACAGAGGCTAACCGTTGGGCAACCAATACAGTAAATATTGAGAACAAAGATGGCGTTTGGAAAATGAGCACTATTTCGGGTATTAAACCACACGAAAGTTCAGACAAAGATTCTAAACGGATTTTCTGGAGTGATGGTGGAGTTCACCAAAATATTACGTTCCCAGTTCATCCAGATCCTATTAGTGGTATGCATTGCTGGCATCAGAAAGTGCGAATTGAAGTAGCTCATGCGGAGGATAAATACGGTGATATTGAAGTGGATACTAATAAATCGCACGAAGAGTATAAAAAATGGTTGAGTTTGACTCGTCCTGCTCCAGGACCAAACGGGGAAAGAAGGCCATTACACTTTCCTAGAGCATTGAAACCAGATATGTCTACCTATTATGTAGACGGAAAGCCTAGAGACTAAATTGAAAACTAGCTTACTACATAAAATATTTCCATTCCTGTCGTGGGCAGGAATGGTGAATAAAGATACGCTCAAGGCGGATTCTATGGCAGGGCTTACGGGCGCTATTATTGTGTTGCCTCAAGGTATCGCATTTGCAGCCATTGCAGGTATGCCACCTATTTATGGGCTTTATACCGCTATGATAACGCCTATAATTGCAGCACTTTTTGGTTCTTCATGGCATTTAATTTCAGGGCCGACAACAGCAATTTCGTTAGTGCTATTTGCTACTGTTAGTAAGTTTGCTGTGCCCGAATCGCCAGAGTATATACAACTTGTACTAACGCTAACTTTATTGGCAGGGGTGTTTCAATTAGCCATGGGATTGGCAAGGATGGGCACCCTAGTAAATTTTGTATCGCACTCTGTAATTGTAGGTTTTACTGCAGGTGCAGCTATACTCATTGCTACAAGCCAGTTAGGGAAGGTATTTGGTATTACAATTTCGCGCGATGGAAGCTTTTTAAACAAATGGCAACAAATACTTGAAAGTATTGGAGATATTAATATGTATGTATTTGGCATTGCATTAACAACTATGCTTGTTGCCATTTTTGTTAAAAAGTTTATTCCTAAAATCCCTAATCTTTTAATCGCAATGATTGTGGGTAGTGGATTAGCCTTTGTTCTAAATGCATCCATGCACGGTGTTAGATTAATTGGTAGGCTTGAGGGGTATTTTCCTAGTTTTTCGGCACCAAATATTGGTTTAGTAGAATTTGAGGAACTGATTCCATTTGCTTTCGCCATTGCTTTATTAGGTTTAATTGAAGCGGTTGCCATTGGAAAATCAATTGCACTTAAGTCGGGCCAAAGGATAGATGGTAATCAAGAATTTATAGGGCAGGGCGTTTCTAATATTGTCGGTAGTATGTTCTCGAGCTATATGGGAACAGGTTCTTTTACTAGATCGGGCGTAAATTATACGGCTGGAGCCAAAACACCAATGGCGGCACTTTTTGCAGCCATAATGCTTTTATTGGTATTGGTTTTTGTAGGCCCTTTAACTGCTTACTTGCCTATTGCTGCAATGAGTGGCATTGTTTTATTAGTAGCTTATAATTTAATTGACTTTAAAAGCATTAAGCAAATTTTTAAATCTAGCAAGGCTGAAACAACTGTTTTTACTGTTACGATGCTTTCCACTCTGTTTTTAGAATTAGAATTTGCTATTTATATGGGCATAATAATGTCTTTAATCTTTTATCTTAAAAAAACCGCAACTCCTCATATAGTTACATTGGCTCCTGATATGGCCAATGAGCATAGAGCATTTGTTAATATAGAACGCGTACCAGTGCCTACTTGCCCACAATTAAGAATTATTAGAATTGATGGTGCGCTGTTTTTTGGTGCGGTAAATAAAGTAGAAGAGTTTTTAGCGAATGTATTTGAAGCAGGAGAACCTGACTTACTAATTGTTGGGAATGGAATTGGTATGATTGATTTGGCTGGTGCTGAAATGCTAGAGCGCGAAGCCGAAAAAAGGAAACTTGCCAACCGCGGATTTTACATGTGTTCGTTACGAAAACCAGTAAGAGAGTATTTGGAAAAAGGAGAATTTGATGATTCTATTGGTAAAGAAAAATTCTTTGATACCAAAATCGCAGCAATACAAGAGATTTATAAAAGTTTGGATAAAGATATCTGTGCATCGTGTACAACAAGAATTTTTAATGAGTGTAAGCAAGATGGGTAATCAGTTGGTAGATCAAGAAGAGTTGGAGAAAGCTGCATTTGTGTTAAAAACAATTGCTCACCCTACTCGATTGGCAATTATAGATTACTTGTCAAAGCAAGGGCAGAAAAGAGTGTCTGAAATATGTAAAGAACTGCATTTGGAGCAATCGTTAACTTCTCATCATTTGAACACAATGAAACTTAAAGGAGTACTTGGTAGCAATCGAGAAGGTAAGAGTGTGTTTTATTATTTAAAACTATTAGAAGTTACCCAAATTTTAGGATGTATAGATAACTGTAAACTGTCTTTAACCATTAAAGACTGAATTATTTATTAATGAATAAAAAAATAACATCTGCATTATTTCCATTCCTAAGCTGGTGGCCTTTGGTTAACAAAGACTCGATTAAGGCAGATTTAGGAGCGGGAATTACCAATGCAATTGTTGTTTTACCACAAGGGGTAGCTTTTGCTATGATTGCAGGATTGCCTCCCATTTATGGCTTATACACTGCTATTGTAGTTCCTATAATAGCTGCTTTGTTTGGGTCTTCATTGCATTTAATTTCAGGCCCCAACACGGCAGTGTCGCTAGTGTTTTTTGCCGTTCTTAGTCAATTTGCAGAGCCAGGGTCACTAAATTTTATTGAATTAGCCTTTGTGCTTACGTTTATTTCTGGAGCTATTCAGTTATTAATGGGCATTGCGCGTTTAGGAAGTTTAGTAAACTTTGTATCCAATGCGGTAATCGTTGGTTTTACCACCGGTGCGGCCGTATTAATTGTAACCAGTCAAGTAAAGCACGTTTTTGGATTGGCCATTCCTAAAGGAATAAGCTTTTTTGAAGTGTGGAAATATTTGTTTTTACATCTATCCGAGATAAATTATTGGGTTCTTGGTATTGCTTTAGCCACTTTATTTTCAGCCTTGCTTTTTAAGCTGGCGGCTAAAAAAATATCTTGGTTACCACATTTATTATTTGCAATGGTAATTGGTAGCCTTTTAGCTTATTACTTTAATGATGGCAATAGAGGAATTTCTTTAATTGGGAAATTGCCAGCAGGCTTACCCTCTTTCCATTTTCCTAACCTTACTTACGCAACTATTGTTGAACTAACGCCAAGTGCATTTGCAGTTGCTTTATTAGGTTTGATTCAAGCCATTGCTATCGCTAAATCCATTGCTATTAAATCGCACCAACAGTTAGATGCTAACCAAGAATTTATTGGAGAAGGCCTTTCTAATTTGGTGGGCAGTATGTTTATGTGCTATGCAAGTTCAGGCTCTTTTACAAGGTCTGGGATAAACTATAGTGCAGGTGCAAAAACCCCATTATCAGCCATTTTTGCAGCCGTTGCTTTGGCACTAATTCTTCTTCTTATTGCCCCATTAACAGCTTATTTGCCTATCGCAGCTATGGGCGGCATTATTTTATTAGTAGCCTATAATCTTATCGATTTTAATGTGATAAAAAAGATGATTCGTGTTAGCAAGCGAGAAACGGTTGTACTGCTAATTACTTTTTTGTCTACCTTATTTTTAGAGCTAGAATATGCCATTTACTTGGGCGTGTTTTTCTCTTTAATCTTTTACATAAAAAGCTCGGCAACACCGCATATAGTAACGCTGGCGCCTGATAAAGATAGCAAGCATAGAGCTTTTGTTAATATAGAGCGGAAACCTATGCCTGTATGCCCTCAATTGCACATCATTAGAATTGATGGCTCTTTGTTTTTTGGAAATGTGCAAACTATTGAAGAGTTGTTCTTATCGCTTTATGAGAAAAACGAAAGACAAGTATTGGTGCTTGGAAGTGGAATTGGAACCATTGATTTGGCAGGAGCCGAACTATTGGAACGTGAAATTGTGAAATGGAAAGCGGATGGCAGGGAAATTTATTTTTGCTCGCTGAGAAAACCCGTACGAGAAGTGCTAGAAATAGGCGGTTTTATGGAGCGATTGGGATATGAGAATTTCTTTGAAACTAAGCTGTTAGCAATCGATTCTATTTATAACAGACTGGATAAAAATATATGTTCTACCTGTGAGGTTAAAATATTTAATGAATGCAATAGTGTCTAAAAGGATTTTAATTTAATTAAATGTAAAATTATGGAGAAACTGATAGAATTTATTCAACAACCTTGGCCCTGGTGGATATCAGGACCATTGCTAACCTATATAA
>CAZDQR010000250.1:0-5043 GCA_964507315.1 uncultured Roseivirgaceae bacterium | reverse complement strand
AATAAGCATTCTTAAAAATACTTGGTTGATTAGTTACATATATCTAAATATGTGTAACGCATTAAAGTCATCTGCAAACGAGCAGATGGCTTTTTTTGTTTCAACAAACTTGAGGTATGCAAAATATTAAGAAAAGTTATCGTCTCGAAAAGTTTAGTGTTTTAAGATTAGCTTATCTAGTTCTTTAAGTGGACTATTATACGGAACAGTTTCGTTTATGTATTCCGACTGAATCCATTCTTCTTCCCAGGTTAGCATATCAAATTTACTCTTTCCCATTCTTGAGTTTAACCAAATCTCCCAACGATCAGCGTAATAGGTACCAATTAATCCATTCCATGTACGGGCTGAATATTCGTTAACGCCTCCACCCCATGTTGTAATAAGACGTTTGGCATTACTTTCGTAATACTGCTTTTCTTCCGGTGTGTTACCAAAATCACGTGCAAGTTCCACCCAATTTTCTAACTTATGAGTTGGATGCGAAGCCAACAAACGGTCAATGATTCTCATTTCACTAATTGCTTCTTCATATAGTGTAAAAGCCTCCTTTTTTCTGGCGTGTTGTGCTTCGTTCAATTTATTATCAACCTCTAACCCGAGCAATTGCGTTCCTAATTCAATAGCATCAAAAACATATAACTCACTTCCTTTTAACTCTTCTGAACATTCTAAAAACAGTTGTACGGCTTTTGTAAAATCTTCTGATTGATGCACAGTTCCTTTCTCTTTTTTACCGGGTCGAAACTGGTACGCAAAACGAGGGTGATCTGTAAATGTACCAAAACTGGATTTTCGAAGTAACTCCCACGATTTTTTCATTTTGGCAGGATAACCTCCATAACGCGCATTACAGTACATTTCAAGCCAACTATCCAACTTGATTTCTTCTGTTCTCCACCCCCAATCAGAAAGAAGTTCATAAATAACCTCGTTGTTTTCTATTCCTTCGGGAGCAAAACCAAAGCCCATCAAATTACCTTTATTTTTATATTCTAGGGCCTCTTTTGGTGCTGTGGCATAAAAATCAAGATCTCCGTTTAGTGGCACTTTCCCGCCCATATTGGGAATAAAAGAGTAAATCCATTGTTTGCCGAAAAAGCCCTCATACATTTCCCACGAATAATCTATTTCCCAAAACAAAGCATTATACTCATTGGCCATATCAAGAATCATTAATTTATCATCTGGAATTTTCGACATCATCGCCTGAAGGCGTTCCGGAGTCCAAAATAGCTTCCCATCCTTGCCGCGATGATACGGAAATGTCCAGCCCTGCATTACCCAAACAGCCTCAGGATTTGCTTCTCGGATTGGTTTGTACACTACCTCACCGTATGCTGCCAATTCCTTTTTTGCTATTTCGGGATTATCAGATAAGGGCACATCCATTTCGTTGAAACTATCCGCTAAATAAAACTCGGCTTTGCCAAATTCGGTTTCCCATTCTTCGATGTACATTTTACCGATTTTCACAAACAGGTTGCTTTCAGGTGAGAGGATATGAACCTTTTCCTCGAACCCGCCCCAACCTAATTCACGCATTTTTTCATCTGGGTAAATGCGGCTGATTCCTTTGGGAACAAATCCTGCAAAAGCATGGATAATGGGATGCATTTCCAATTCATGCATTCTATCCAACATTTTATGATTAAGCTCAATTTGTTTCTTAAAAAACGATGCTGGAGGAGGACCATCCCAACCCCCAATATTGCCCATTCGATTCCAAGGAAAGTGTGCCGGCCCCGAGAAATAACTTAAAGTTTCATCTTCAGTTAATCCTAGTTTTTCGAATACACGATACAATATTGCCTCATGCGCTCCTGCAATTAAAGGCATGTTCATCCCATGCATAGCCATCCAATCAAGTTCCTTCTCCCATCGCTCCCACCCCCAATAAGGTGTTGTATAACCGTGAGTAACCGTGTTCATATAGTAACGGTATTTAAAAGGAGAATCAACTTTTTTATCAACTTCGGGTAATTGTCTGGGTATATTTATTTTATTACCCGACCAGGAGATTATCGAATTACATTCGTTTCGTAAATAATCGTAAGCTCCTCGGCACATAGCTGTTGGTGAGCTCCCCGAGATATACACTTTATTATTTTCTACCTTAATCGAATAGGTATCATAAGTGGCTGTTTTAGCGTACTTTAATTCGAATCTAGAAGCTTCATTTTCGCCTATCGTTCGGATAAGAACGTTAGCAGCTGCTTGTTCTACTCTTTCTGAAATAGTTGTATTAGACGAAAACAATACAAAAATCAAGAAACAGATATAGGTTAATTTGTACATCGTACTTTATTACGGGTGATTTAAATTCTGCTTAAACAAAAGAATAAGATTCTCCAATGGTTTTCTATTCTACACCAATTGCACTTATTAAAAACTGTGAAGCCTACGGTAGTAAGAATGTGAGCTGATTTGTTACACGAGATAATCAGGGAATTGAGAGGTTTCTTCACAACCCACTTGTTCCATAACTTGCTGCAGCTGTGTTTTCAAAATGGATATGGTATGATTACCACCTTGTTTTCCTAATGCAGCAACGCCATACATAAAGCTTCTGCCTAAAAAGGTAAACTCAGCGCCACTTGCTAAAGAACGTGCTATATCGGGTCCGGAACGAATCCCACTATCCATCATTATTTTAATTTGATCTTTATATTTTTCGGCTATTCGAGTTAGAGGCTTAATGCTTGATTCTCCTGCATCTAACTGCCTTCCCCCGTGATTAGAAACTATGATGCCATCCAACCCAAGCTTTATTGCTTTCTCTGCATCCATTTCATTAGACACGCCTTTAATAACCAATTTACCCTTCCACTTATCTCGTATGGCCCCAATTTTATCTTCATTAAGTCTACCAGAAAATGTTTGATCCATAAACAAACCGAGTTGTTTTAAATCCAAATTTTTGGGCATATATGGGGTTAACGTTTCAAATTGAGGTTGCCCATACCTAAGGGTATTCAATGCCCAATTGGGCTTACCCATCACTTGAATAATATTCTTCAAGGTCATTTTAGGAGGCATAGCCAACCCATTTCTAATATCCCTTGGCCGATAACCAAAAGTGGGAACATCACTCAAAATTACGAGCACTGGGCACTCTGCAGCTGCGGCACGATCTATAATACTGTCTCGCACTTTATCCTCGGTAGGATGGTATAATTGAAACCAGGCCTTACCTTCGGTAAGTTCACTTGCTCGTTCTATACTTGTGGTGGTTACAGTGCTTAGAACAAAAGGGATGTTATGCTCAAAAGCAGCTTTTGCAAGAATTTCAGAAGAATTTGGCCACATTAAGCCTTGCAGGCCTACTGGAGCTATTCCAAAAGGCGCATCATACACATGCCCAAATAACTCCGTTTTCATAGAGCCTCCTTTAAATTGGTTTAAATAGTTTGGAATTAACTCCACCTCTCGTAGTTCTGCCGTGTTCTTATGGATGTTTACATCCTCATTACATCCTCCATCTAAATATTCAAAGGCGAATTTTGGGATCCTCTTTTTGGCTTTATTCTTTAAATCTTCAATCGAAGGGTATCTATAATCGTATGATAAGTCCATAATGTTACTAATAAAATCAGGTAATTGCTCTGTCTAAATGCGCATATCCCCCATCCACAAAAACCAATTGGCCCGTAGTATGGCTCGATCTGTTTGATAATAAAAAGACAGTGGTATTTGCCAGCTCTTCAGGGGTAGTCATCCGGTTTTCTAAGGGTACCTTATTCGTAATTTCTTTTAATTTTTCTCCAGAATTAGGAAGTGCGCTGATCCACTTTTCGTACATAGGTGTATAACATTCTGCTACAATTACGGCATTAACTCTAATTCCGAATGGCAATAATTCCACCGCCCATTCTCTTGTTAAAGCATTTCTTCCTCCACCTGCTGCTGCATAGCCAGAAGTTCCTCCTTGCCCAGTAATCGAAGTTTTTGAGCCGATATTAACGATACTCCCCTTGCTCTTTTTAAGTTCGGGTAAAGCGAATTGAGCCATTAAATAATAATGAGCTAAATTTTTCTTTATCGAAGCCATAAATTCTTCGTAGCTCCCATTCTCAAGCGAAACGCTATCATTAACGCCCGCATTATTCACGAGACCATCAATTCTCCCGAACTCCTTTATCACTTGCTCAACGGATGATTTGCAATCTTCAGGATCAGTTAATTCTGCCAAGGCATAAAAAGCCTTCCCTCCATTGGCTTCAATGGCTTTTACTGCTTCTTTAATGGCTTTTTCGTCCCTTCCAATAATTACAGGAATAGCGCCTTCTTCTGCTAATAAATCCACAATACCCCTTCCGATCCCCTTTGACCCTCCGGTTACTATAATCACTTTATTTTTAAGCTGTAAATCCATTATTGAAATTAACTTAATTGATACAATTTAACTGCATTCTCCCCCATAATTTTACGCTGTTCTTCCGCTGAATACGTACTAATATAGCTGGTAATAATATCTAGTACGTCTTTATAATCAGCAGCCAATAAACACACTGGCCAATCAGAGCCAAATAATACTCTATCCGCACCAAAGGCCGTAAATATTACATTTAAGTAATCGGTAAAATCACCCTTTTCCCAATCATCCAAATCTGCCTCAGTTACCAAGCCTGAAATTTTGCAATATACATTTGGATACTTGGCAAGCTTTTCAATATCTAATTTCCACGGTTCAATGGTGCGAGTTTTAATCAATGGCTTGGCCATATGATCTAGCACAAACACTTGATTAGGAAATTTATTAACCAACTTTATTGCATTTGGTAATTGGGTTGGCACAACTAGTAGCTCATATACTAAATTATATTGCTGCAATTGAGAAATTCCCTTTTGGAACTCTTCTCGCAACATAAAATCGTTGTCTTCTGCTTGCAGAATATGGCGTACTCCTTTAAACTTTTTATGTATTGAGAATTTTGCCAAACTCTCGACTACAGTGTTAGAAGACAAATCTACCCATCCAATAACGCCCTTAATGAAATCATTCTGCTCCGCTAAACTGAGTAAAAAGATCGTTTCATTTTC
>CAZDQR010000249.1:2538-5043 GCA_964507315.1 uncultured Roseivirgaceae bacterium | reverse complement strand
CCCTTGCTTAATTACTTGCCCTGTAATCGTAATTATTTGATAATTCAACGCTATAAAGTCGGTAGGCAAGGTTAAAAACTTGCTTGTTGGATTTGGGTAAACAGTAATATCGGATTCCATTATTTCATCTTCCACTGCTAATAGAGCATCGTGCAAAACGCTATTTGAAGGAGGATTGTCCCAATATTCAAAATCTGTAATCCAAGAATAGCCTACAGCTCCGTACACCTTAAAAGGCATAAAATAAAACATTTTATCAGGCCAATTAGCGTCTTTTGTTTGGTTAGTAACATCAAATAATACTTGATTGTTAATCGCAACTTTTAACTTGCCCACACTTGGATCTGGATGACCATACCAATAAACCTCTAGTTCAAACCAATCGTCTTCTGTTACAGGGATCTCATAATTTTGATACTCCCAAATATCATCTCCCAATTCGCCATTTATCATATACTGCCCTTTTACAACCCAATATGGCGTGGTGGTATTAGTATCATACATATAGAGTCCCATCCGAAAACCATCATCATCCATATCCTTCCATTCGATTGGCAATCGCCAGTCTGATTCTAAATCATTATGATCGAGATGTGTTTTAATTTTGTATTTCACATATCCTTTATTCATTCGTTGCACCGGATCATTGGAAAGGATATCTCCATACATGGCATACTGAACTCTTGAATAAGACACAAAATTTGGATCGTCTTTAATAAATTCTATATATAACGCATTTGTAGAGTTGCCATCATCCCCTATTGTGCTAACAATATCGGCATTGGCGTATTTAAAATAATTATCCACATCACCAATAACATAATTAAAGAAATGCTCCCGATTATCACCAGGTAAATCATTAGGAAAGGTGTAATTTGTAACCGCATCTGTTCCACTAAGGTGGTGATTCCAAGCAACGGTTTTATCAACAATTACCCCGTTATTAAATGATGATTTAAAAAGAAGGTTGCTCGTAGTTTGGGCGTTGGTTGAGCTAAACGGAACCAGAACAACTAATAAGCAAAACTGAACAGCTATTATATGTTTCGTATTAAGGCTTATAATCCGATTTTTAAGTTTCATTGAGGGCATAAGTCAAACAGTTTAACTAAGAATAAGGACAAATTTAGTACTTACTGCCTTCAAATTAAAGTACCACCTAGCTCTTATTTAAAGCATAGTTTGGCTTCTTATTTACTCTAATTCTGTAATGGCAAATTCTAAAACCGCAATGGGTTTATCAGATAAATTGCTAAGGGCTGGGTAAACATCATTCATAATATCGGCAAACTCTTGGTAATCCTCCCCGCTTTGTTGTGGGCCATAAATACTTACGCCAAGCCAATCAATGTAATTATCTCCAGGATAATACAGGTCAATATTATTCCAAGTTTCATTTGGCTCGCTATAGCCATCTACGTGAAAAAACCAAGTAATATTATTGGCGCCATTTGCGTTGCACATATCAATAATATGGCGGTAGGCATCTCTAAACCTTTCTGCCCCATCAAACAAATTAGGGTCTCCATAACCAGTGGTTTCCCCTGCCCCATTATACTGCCCATTCCAAGGAAACCAATTGCCATTAACCTCTGTTCCAAACTCCACCAATAAAGGTATATTAGTGTTGGAAGCATCAATAGCCCATTGTTTGAGGGCTATATCAAAGTCTCCCTCTATTATTTTTTGCATGGTATACGTTGGATCTGGGCCTCCCTCATCAAAATTAGACCGTGGCATAATTCGTATAAAGGGCATTTTACCAGCAGAGTTAATTGTACTTACTTCTGCCGAAGGAAACTGAATAGCATCATACCAATTATTTGAGAAATAGGCCCATACAATATTTTTGTTTACAAGGGTTTCAAAATCACTAATTCGTTCTGCAGTTATAATATCTTCTGTTCCTCCAAAATCGGGGTATGCTGCGTGGTAAATACCCTCAATTGGCGCTAGTAGTTTAATAGCGCTGATATTTGCATCGGTAACAAATGTGGGTGAGTTGACTCCATTTTTATAGGCAGCCAAGCTTGCTGAGGAAGAGTTGACTTTTAAATAGGATTTATCAAAATCTTCGTTCCACCAAGAAATGGCTTTTACGCTGGGGTATTCATTGCTTTCTAGGCTTATAAAAGCATTTTCTATCCATTGGGCCTTTTTGCTTTCTGTCACTTCTTGTTTCTCGCAAGAAAAAAACAAACCTATTACGCCAATTAGCAACGTTGTTAAAAAAATCTTCATGTACTGTTCTTTCTTCTAATTAAACCCACCTGCAGGCAAGATATTGCCTTGCACTAAAAATACTACATGCACTGCTGTTAATGAATTTGCAGCTTTTTGAATGCTCGCCCAGGGTTGTGCTTCCGACCCAGTGTTAGCATCGTTGCCATTGGTTGCTACAAAGTAAATATTGGCTTTAATGCTATGTGCAGAAAGGAATATTAATGTAATGATCAGATATATTCTCATATATTACTTATTTCTTATGCTGTTTTGCATTGGCCA
>CAZDQR010000249.1:0-2438 GCA_964507315.1 uncultured Roseivirgaceae bacterium | reverse complement strand
CTCTTTGCTTCTAATTACCTAATTCTTCTAACTTAATTTTAGCTTCTTTATTGCCATCTATTTCAATTGCCTTTTTATAATAGTTTATGGCCTCTGGCTTATCTTTTTGCGATAGATAGTAATTACCCATGGCCACATAGCTCTTTGAATAATTTGGGTAGAAATCAACATTCATTTGGAGATAGGCTAATGCTTTTTTAGGAAGATTATGCCCTTCCAACATAAAAAAACCAATATCATTTATTAACCTCCAATCAGGTTTAACCTCTCGTTTCATATGAACGCTTACTATTTTGTAGTGTGCGTAGAATGGTTCGGTTAATTCCTTAGCTGAATAGCTCTTAGGAGTATTAAATCTCCACATTCCCCCGATAATCCCAAGTATAATCTAGTTGGCTCCTATTCTTCACCAATAGTTCGAACTCAAGTTATTAGCATTTCGCTATTGATGTTACTCCGTTAATTCGTCTTTTAATTCTATGATCTCTTTTAGTTTTTGAATCTCTTTTTTAACTCCTTTTCTTATAACAGTAAAAAGGATAATGCCTATAAATACGTAGGAAACATCAAACAAAACTAAATGCCAAAACTTAATATATAAACTAAATTCAGGAGTGATTATATAAAACCCAATAGTGTAAAACACAATAATAATTGGTGCTATAACCTTATGAATCATTTTTCTGAAATGATGGAAATTGATGGCGTTTTCAGCTGTTGTTAAGGTGCTATCAAGGTTATTAATTTGCTTTGCTTTATAGATACTAATTACTTCTATAAAAATTCTGATAAGCAAGCCTGAAACCATTAACCCTACCCCAATTCTGCTCAGCGTTTCTTTAACGGGTGCTACATAATAAAAAAATAAAGAGATGGCGCTAAGTGTAGTTACTAAAATGGAGATGGTTCCATAATAGAAGACATAATTCTCCTTCTCTTTACTCTTTATTTTACTGTACAAATCCTCAAAACTATTATTAGCCTCAATCTCCTTTTTGTTGGTTTCCCATTTATGCTGAAGCTCATTAAATTCGTTACTCATATTTGTTATTTTTTAATATTGTTTCAAGGCGTTTCTTTATCCTATGAATTTTTACCCTCACATTGGTTGGTTTTATGCCAATAACTTCTGAGATACTATCATAATCCTGACTGTCTAACACCATCATAATAATTAACCTATCTATTTTTTTGAGCTGCCCAATTGCCTTGTACAATCTCTGAATATTGGGGTTTAGTAGGCTTTCATTTTGTGTAACAGGTGGTTGGTTTTCTATTTCCGCAATGGGGTATGTTCTTTCCTTTTCCTCCTTTTTAATATATTGCAAACAGGTGTTTACGGTTATTCTATAAATCCAGGTTTTGTAAGTTGACGCCCCTTTAAATTTATCGAAACTACCCCAAACACTTATAAATACTTCTTGTAATAAGTCATTTGCTATGTCGTTATCTCCTTTAACAAAGCCCAAACACATTTGCAAAACCATTGCTTGGTGCTGGTGGTAGATAGTTTCGAAATGCTTAGTTCTACTTTTTTTCATCGACTAAAAAATCATTAATAGCTTTATAAAACCACGTTGGTTGATCGAACATAACAAAATGCTTACTATTAGATGCCATCAATATTGTTTTGTTTGATAGGTTTACATATTGTTTTTCATAATTATCTTTTGCGATGTTAACATCAGGAAAAGAAGCACCCAATATTAAAGTTTCGCAGGTTACTTTGCTTAAAATAGTTCTTAAATCAAGTTTTAATAAATCTGTATATCCATAAACCCACGTTTTGCGGTCTGCCTCTAATATCCACTTTGTTAAGGTATCAACTTTCTCTTTATTCAATGTCATATTCGAGGCCATCATAGAGGCCATATTGCTAAATTGTTGATCGTTCATTTCAAGCATTTGCTTATTATATGGACTCTCATAAAAAAGGCTTTCGGCCGGCACATTGGGCATCATTACCTCGCGCATACATGGCAGTGCTTCAATAATAATAATTTTAGAAACTTTAGTGGGGAGTTCAGATGCTATATCAACAGCCAAATTGCCCCCCATACTGTGCCCAATTATAATTATATCGGTAAGGTTATTATCTTTTATGTAGGTAATAATAGAGCTTTTAATACTTGCATACCAAGGCATATCTATGGGCTCGTTGCCATTAAAGCCTGCATACGAAATAAGGTAGGACTTTCTTTTAATGTTTAAATGTTCGGTTGTTTCTTTCCATATTGAGCCCGGAACGGTAAAACCTGGAAGGTAAAAAACGGGTTTCCCTTTTCCTATCGTTTCTACCTTAATTGGTTCTGGTGGTTGGGTTCCTGCAGAGGGTGCGTTGTTTTTTGCAACAGAATTATTTGTTACTGCTGTAGCAATAAAAAGGACAAGAATAATTTTAATCAATTTGGTCATAATACGATTGTTTTAAATGTTTA
>CAZDQR010000248.1:0-5051 GCA_964507315.1 uncultured Roseivirgaceae bacterium | reverse complement strand
TAATTTACAAGCATATTCTCAAAAGATAATGCATTAAATCGTAAAGTATTTTTCATAGCCTTAGTTATCAATCTGTTACAGTAAACTATTTAATTGGAACATTCACGTGGCGCTCGGCATGATAACTTGAGCGAACCAATGGAGAAGACTCTACGTAGGTAATTCCTCGCTTTAAGCCCTCCTCTTTAAACATTGCAAATTTATCTGGATGAACAAATTCAGCAACTTCGATATGCATTTTAGTTGGTTGCAAGTACTGCCCAAGCGTTAAAATATTTAATCCCGCTTTTGCATAATCATCCATTGCTTCAAAAACCTGATCGTCTGTTTCTCCTAGACCCAACATAATTCCAGATTTAGTCCTTCTACCTACCTCATGTATTCGTTTGATCTGTTCCATACTTCGATCGTATTTCGCCTGTGGACGAACTCTACGGTACAATGCCTTTACAGTTTCTACATTATGTGAAACAACTTCCTGCCCACCTTCTATCATTCTATACAAAGCCTCCCACTTTGACTTTACATCTGGTATGAGCGTCTCTATTGTTATGCTAGGACTAAGCTTTTTAGTTTCAACTACTGTTTGATACCAGATCTCCGCTCCTTTATCTTTTAGTTCATCTCTATTTACAGATGTTAAAACGGCATGTTTCACTTTCATGTTATGAATTGCCTCTGCCACCCGTTTAGGCTCGTTAACATCGTACTCTGGCGGCCTCCCTGTAGCTACAGCACAAAATGTACAGCTTCTTGTGCATACATTGCCAAGAATCATAAAAGTGGCTGTACCAGCGCCCCAGCACTCACCCATATTAGGACAATTACCGCTTTCGCAAATAGTATTAAGCTTATGCTTATCTACTAGTTTCCTAACTTCGGCATATTCTTTACCTACTGGCAATTTTACTCTTAACCAATCAGGTTTTTTCCTCCTAGGAGATTTTGAAATAGTAGAATCCATTGTGCTTATGATTATAAAGAGCACAAAAATAACAAGAAGCTATTGAAAGCTACTTTCTAGAGCCATAAAAAAGTGTAATAAAAGCTGTTGGCCAAACTGCATAATTTTCTGCGTTTGCCATCATCTCAATTTTTCTTAGGTAAGCGTCTATCAAAAATCCAGCTTCAAAACCCGAAACACTAGATTTTTGAGATCCAAACTCAAAACTTAATGAGGTTTTAATGTTGGCTCCTATTATAATACTAGACTGAAACAAGCCTTGAAAAATAAATCCTCTACCCGTGATTTTTTCATTTGAATGTATATTAGGATCATAAGGCACACGTTGGACTCCTTGGTATTCGATATAGTATGGAGATTCTAACCCAATAGAAGGGCCAACAGCTAAGTTTAAATTAATTTGAACACCTTGTTGCGATGCTTTTTTAAACAATACATATTCTCTGCCATATTGCCCACGAATTGCAAACAAATGATTTACTTTACCTAAAGTAAAAGAACTACCTGTACCTGTAACAACTTTAAGTTGGCCAGGGTGCTTAAAGTTAATAAGCTCTAATCCATAAGAAGTAAAACTGCCATTATTATTTCTGATACTCTTTTTAAATACAGCCCCTGCGATTAACCCACTTGCGGTGTTTTTGGTAATCCCCCAAGTGCTTTCTATGGTATAGTCATCATTCTTATTTTGTGCAAACGCTACTGTGCTTGCTAAAAGAAATAATAATATGTAAGATGTTTTATTCAAAATATTTTTTACAGCCAACAATAGAACGTAAAAATAGCATAAATGGTTAGCAGTCTGAGTAAATAATTAATTATTATACCAATCTTCTCTCTCTTCTGTTTCCCAAATAGATCTTTCGTCTTTATCGTATTTTAATTTGTGAGAAAATTCTTTATCTGGTTTAGGCGTGGCAGCATTTTTATTAAACAGTTTAGCCCAAATTAGTTTAACACTAACAGTTTTATCTTTTTCGATAATGGAATTTCTATTTGCATAGGCATTAGCAGTACTAGGGTGCATTTTACCCTTAGCTTTGATATGCTCAGGCTTAAAGCCCATATGAGAAGGATTACCAAAGGTCCAAAAGCTAAAGGCCCAATCAGACCCACGTGTTACCCCACCGGCTTGTTGTTGACGTTTTTTTTGAGATCGATTTAACTCACTAGGTAGCCGGTTATTAATCTTTAACCTTTTTTGTCTGTAAACCAATCCGCTTTTAGTAGGGTTGCCAATAGTTACAAACGTAAAATTGTATTTTCTACCTAGTTCAGTTCCTTTAGAAGGCTTCAGCTCTTTCTTTTTAACTTTAGAAGTAAGTACATTAATATTTGTTGTCTGTTTTTTAGCACGAGGCTGCATCTTGCCAGCCCCAACACCAAGGTTAATTCCAGCAATTTTTACCGCTGCTCCATACTCAGTTCCGGGAGATTTAGAAGGCCGCTTACTCACACCCTTAACACTTCCTTGGTAGAAGCCTATATTGGGGTTGCTTCTTTCTCTAGGAAAAATATTGCCCTGGTAAGTTGTGGCAACGGCAGTGCCTTCCCCTCTACCCTTTTTTATTAGTGGGTTTCCGTGATTGTTCCACCTTTTTGAAATACTCCCACCTCCCTTGGCTTGCTTTTGATATTTTATATTGCCCGCAAATCTTCCTGTGCCTGAGTCCCCATGTGATTGAATTAAAGGGTTCCCGTTATTGTTCCATCGCTTAGAAATACTACCACCTCCTTTGGCTTGCTTCTGATACTTTATATTACCTGCAAAGCGACCTGTGCCAGAGTCTCCGCGTGATTTAATTAAAGAATTTCCGTTATTATTCCATCGTTTTGAAATGCTACCACCTCCTTTGGCTTGCTTTTGATACTTTATATTACCTGCAAAGCGACCTGTGCCAGAGTCTCCACTCGTTTTAATTAAAGGATTACCATTATTATTCCAACGTTTTGAAATGCTACCACCCCCAATAGCCTTCTTTTGGCTTTTTGTTTTTCCTGCAAAAACACCTACTCCAACCCCACTTGTTCGTTTGGTAATTGCCCTGCCACCATTATTAAACGACTTGCCAGAAACACTTTTAGCTCTATTAGGGTTGTATCTTTTATTAGATGGCGAAGCACTTGCACTTCTATAATTCATTGCACCAACTGAACCATAATTAGGTCGTCTAGAGGTAAAATTCTTTGTTCTTAAAGACTTACCCGCAATATCTCTATTGCTGGCATGTTCGCCACTAAACCTTCTATCCTTGCCTCTATATGGATGCACTTTCCTATTCCCCAATACCCTAGCGCCCGAAATACTTGGAGCAGAGGGCTTCCTTTTACCAGGTTTAGATTCCGATCTTTTTGTAACGCTACGAACCTTTTTTCCACCATAATTTCTAAAAATTGCAGCCTCTCCATTACCTTTTTTTCGATTCCCATATGATCTAGTAGGCTTCGCTTGAACAACAGATTTGGCCCTAGTAGATTTAAAGTTTCGCATGTTTCGCTGGCTCTCAGTTGGCCTACCCCCACCTGTTCTCTCAGAACTTCGTGAAATAGACCTTCCTCCGGCAGATTGACCTCGCTGCTTACTAAACCGTTCACCACTTTTGGTTCTGTCGCTCCTTATCTGAGGGTTCGCCATTCCTCTTCCTCCACCTGAAGGCTTTGGACTCTTATGATTTTTTGTTCTTAGTTTTTTGCCAGCTATATCTCTTGTAGAAGCTTGTTCTCCTTTACGCTGTTCATGATTGCGATACACATTTTTTTTACGCTTTGCGATATGTGGAGCTGTGGCTGTTACTACTCGCTTGGTCGATTTTCTTTTGGGAGTTTCCGATGGCCTCGAAACTGATCGCACTCCTTGAACTTTTTTCTTATTGCTATAAGCTCTGTCCTTTTCAGTTCTTCTTTTTACACCACGATATGTATTAGGCTGAGGATGAACAGGTTTTGGATTACTTGAAACCGATCGTTGCCTAATCCGTTTTCTGCCAGAGATATCTCCAGTTCGCCCTACTTCTCCTTTTTTAGTTGCTGTTTTAATTTTTCTAGGAGGCGGACCTGCTCGTTGTTTTTCAGTTCTAATTTCCCTGCCGGCATACGGGTCAGGCTGCGGACGTGCGTATGTTTTACGAGGCGTAGATTTAGTTTTCTTTACTTTTTTACCTGTAATATCTCCCTTATATCCTTTATCGCCTCCCTTTTTAAATGATTTTTTAGAATTACGAACTTGCTTTTTATTCGAATATGTTTTCTTCCCCTTAGCCTGTTTTCGATCCTTTTTAGTTTTTTTTACTTTCTTCGTTTTTTTAGGAGAAGTTGCCTGTTGCTTAGCAGGCTTCTCTTGATTTCTCGAATCAATTTGCCCATAGCTTTGATGCCCTACACTAATTAGCATAGATAGTATTAACCATAATACGAGCTTATGAGCAACGGACATATTTTAGTTTAAATTGGAGACATTCTGCCTTCAACCTGCCAAATTACTAAAAATCTAGCAATTCGATTAGTTTTTCTTTTAAACGAGCATTTGCTAAAAAGTTGTTCTCGAGTGTATTAATAAAAGGAATTGGAGAATCCAAACTAGCCACTCTTACTACAGGAGCATCTAAATGCATAAAACAATGCTCGCCAATCCATGCAGCAATTTCAGCACCAATACCGCCTGTTAGAGAGTCTTCGTGAAGCATTAGAACCCTCCCAGTTTTCTCAACTGTTCTTTTTACTGCTTCCTCATCCCAAGGCATTAAAGTACGTAAGTCAAGAATGTCAATACTTGTATCGGGCATTTCTTCTGCTAGTTTTTTAGCCCAATGCACGCCCATTCCATAAGTAATAATAGATACATCATCACCGGCCCTTACTAAATTGGCTTCGCCAATTTTTACCGTATAATAGTCATCCGGAATAGTATCGGTAACAGAGCGATACATTACTTTGTGTTCGAAATACATTACTGGATTAGGATCCTCAATGGCCGCAGCTAATAATCCTTTTGCATCGTATGGATTAGATGGATATACTATTTTAAGTCCAGGTGTATGAAAAAACCAAGCTTCGTTACTTTGCGAGTGAAATGGCCCTGCAGCAACTC
>CAZDQR010000247.1:0-5056 GCA_964507315.1 uncultured Roseivirgaceae bacterium | reverse complement strand
GGCATTAGTTAATGTAGCTAGTACGGTTGTAGAACTGTTGGCACATATTGTTTGATCAGCACCTGCATCAACTAAAATAGGGGCTAATGTGAGGATTACATCGTCAAAAACACTCGTGCAACCGCTTGGGTTTACTGATGTTATTATAAGCGTAACTGAACCCGTTAACTTATCGTTGGATCCAGGTAAATAAGTAGATAATGGATCTGCAGCATTACTAAATGTGCCATCGCCTAATGCTGAAGACCAAAGAATTGAAGTTGCCGCTCCTCCAAAGGAGCCGCTTAAGCCAATGGAGCCAGTTCCGCATACTGTTTGGTCGGTACCTGCATTTACAGTAGGTAAAGCCGAAAATGTAATAAGCACTTGGTCTGTGGCCGGAGGACAAGGGCCAGTGCCATCGGGGTCGTCTGTGGTTATGGTAAGCACAACCGACCCAATGGTAAGGTCTGCTGCACTTGGTGAATAAATGGCGTCTGTTAAAGTTGCATCATTAAATAAGCCTCCACTTGGACTGCTCCATATAATGGAGCTTGCGGCTCCACCAAAACCACCTGCAAGAGATACAGTACCTGCACCACAACTCGTAATATCGGGGCCTGCATTGGCTGTAGCAGAAGAAAAGGACATAATTAATTGATCTATGGCCGCAACACAAGGGCCTGCACCATCTGGGTCGTTAGTAGTTAGGGTTAGTACAACCGACCCCGATGCAACATCGGCTGGGCTAGGGGTATAGTCTGAAAAGAAATATGTGGGACTTCCAAACGTACCTGTACCAGATGTACTCCAAGTTATAACAGAAGCACTACCACCCAAACTACCATTCATTGTAACAGCAGAACCTGTGCAATTTATAATATCAGATCCTGCATTAACTGTAGCAGCAGGGTTTATGGTTAATTGAATTTCGGTAGAAGTGCCTGTGCAAGGGCCGGAACCATCAGGGTCGTTAGCCATTATGCCAATAGTAATGGAACCTGCAAGAATATCGCTTGGGCTAGGTGTGTAAATTGTGGAAAGAGTGCTTGTGCTAGAAAACGTTCCATTTCCACCTGTGTTCCACGTAATGGTTGTAGGTGTTCCTCCTTGGGTTGCTAAAAGGGAAACAGTACTACCTGCACATATTGTTTGGCCACTTCCAATGTTAATGTTTGGAGGATCTAAGCATACAGAAACTACCTCATTATCAATACTTATAAATTGAGGCATAAAGACATTTGGAGCGCCAGATAGTAATGTTTCTATGAGACTACCATCTAAATTTGCTCGTTTAATTTCTGCTGGTTTAAAAGAGGGTAAATTATCATCTACCCAATAAATTTTTCCGTTGGTGTCATCTATACTTATGCCTTTGGGTGGTCCAACTGCACTAAAAGAAGTTATGTTTGCAAAAGGAGATAGATCAGCTTGGAAAATTTCTGCTCCTATATTATCTCCAAAACCCGACCAATAAATTTTATTGGTAGAAGGGCTGATTTTTACATCAAAGTAGGAGGCGTTCTGAAAGTATTGAAAATCAGTAAATGTTAACACTTGGATATTTGAGCCATCTGTGTTTGCACTTGCTAAGTAAGTTGTAGAAGGGTCAGAAATATTTGGCGTATAATCAGTATAAGTATAATAAACTTTCCCTGTTGCGGGATCAACTGCTATGCTATTTACTTCTCCATTTACACCAACTCCTCCCAAACCTGACACCACGGTTTGTACAGTAAAATTTGGGTCTGCAGCATTAAGATCTGCTCTTTTTATAGAAAGATCATAACTGCTAGCCCAGTAAATAAACCCATTGATTAAGTCTAGTGAAATTCCATTTATTTTTCTTGAAAGATCAGTGCCGTCATCTATAACAATTGTTGGGTTTAGAATTCCACTTACATCAATGGTTCCTTTCCATATATCCCCCAAATCATCACTCCAATAAATTAGACCATTTATATTATCATAGGCAATGCCTCGTGGAGGCCCATTGGTCGTTGAAAATTGTTCAAATAGGTTCCCATCATTATTAGATCTATTTATTTGGTTCCCAGTGGTTTCACTCCAATATACTTTAGGGGCATTAGGGTCTATAATAGTGCCTGCAATATTAAACGAGAAAGCTGGAATAGCATCATCATCACTATTTATAGTTATTGTTTGGTTAAAGTTACCTGCTATGGTGCCGTCTAGTTTAATACTTATAACCCTAGTAGTTGGAATTCCATCAACCATTCTAGGGATTAATGTTGGAATAGGAGAGGTAATGGAGAATGGCAAAGACAAAGCATCAATGCTTTGTATGGTTAAATCTACGGGGCCATAATTGGTAATTATAAATTGGCGTATAATATCATTGCCTTCAAGCACAGATCCGAATTCTATTGAGGTAACCTGTCCATTAGTAATTGGTGGATCAAAGATGTTTGCTCCGTCTATTACATTAATTTCGGGCCCGTAAATGGTGGCGTTTAATGTTATTTCAAAATCCGGTTCACTAATATCGGTGCTTTGGATTGTAAGTACCTCAGAAAAACTCCCTCCTGTGGACGTATCCACAGAAAGATCAATAGTTTGGGAGGTATTAATTGGGATGGATATTGGAATTGCTGATGGAGGGATGAAAGAAAATGCAGATCCCGTTAGTGTTATGCCATTAATGATAAGGACGGAAGAACCTTTATTTTCAATTAATATTTGATTCGTTGGAGCTGTTCCATCTCGCTCTATTCCACCAACATAAAAGAAACCAATGCCATCAAGTAGCTCCGTTCCATCAGTAGTACTTCCCTCAAACACTTTAATCTCTGGTTCGGGACTTGCTGTAATTTCGCCAGCTATATCAAAAGTAAAAGAAGTATTAAATCCTATAATTGGATTATAGGAGAAAGTGACTGTTTCTGTAAACGTTGGTGTTGTAGGACCGAATAGATCAATATCTATTGTTAAAGTAGCCCCTGCTGCAATGGTTGTTGGAAACGATGGGGAAGTTATTGTAAAGTTTGTTCCTGTTACAAGTGCATTAACATTTGTTAAAGTAGAAGCCGTTCTATTTTCAATGGTAAAGCTACGGGTTTTAGCAACGCCACTACTGGTTGAACCAAAATCTATGGCATTTGGCTGTGAATTAGCTATTTCTGGTCCTGTAGTATCTCCCCCATCAAAAACAGCAATACATCCTTGCCCTGCATCAGTAATTGCCCATCCTTGCCCAATGAGTGTAGCTCTAGCTGCTTCTCCTGCACAATAATAAAGGTTACTTGCACCTAAACTAACGCCACTTTGCACAGCTTGCCCAGCCCAACCAATTAATGTTTGGTCATAATTATCAACAGAAAGACCAGAGTTATCTAGCATCTTAATCATTCTATTTCCAGTGATACTGCTTACATCCCATCCTCCAAGATCTTGGTTAAAAGCAGAAGCACCATCGAACATAAGACGTAAATCAAACGCACTGCTCAAAGTCCACCCTGAAATATCTTGATTAAAGCCAGTATTGTCTTTAAACATGCTATGAAAGTTGCTTACATTATCTACACTCCAATTAGTAATATTGGGGTTAAAAGTAGTGCCTTCAAACATACCACTCATGTCAGTTACATTGCTCACATCCCATCCGATTAAATCTATATTGAATGCAGTAGCACCTTTAAACATTTCACTTAAATTAGTAATTCCTCCAATGGCTGCACCCCAAGTTGATAAATCTTGATTAAAGGCAGTTGCATCTCTAAAAAGGCCACTTAATCCGCTTGGATCAGTTACACCACTTATATCCCACCCAGAAAGATTTTGGTTAAAAGAATGAGCACTAGAAAACATGGCTGCTATGTTTTTTACATTGGCAGTATTCCAATTGCCAATAGGTTGATCAAAATCTTCCGTACCAGCAAACATTTGATTCATATTGTTTACCCCTGATGTTTGCCAAGCATCACCACTTGGAATTCCACCCCCTGACTTAAAACTAATATCCTGATTAAACATTGTAGCTCCTGCAAACATTAAACTCATATCGGACACAAAATCTGTTTGCCATCCCCCAATATTTCGGTTAAATGAAGAGGCAAAAAAGAACATTTCACTCATTTGTTCTGCTCCACTTACATCCCAGCTATCAATATTGCCATTAAAAGAAGTGGCTTCTCTAAACATGCCGTTAAAGGTTTCAATATTACTAACATCCCATCCACTTAAGTCTTCGTTGGTAAGACCGCTGCTTCTAAACATGTTGGTTAGCAGAAATGTCGTTGAAAAATCAGGAGCAGCGGTAGTATTAATAGATAAATTGGAACATCCATAAAAGGCATTAACCATTGACTCATCCCATACTTGTCCTCCCCAATTTTCAACTGATAATATTTTTTCTTTATCACCTGAGTTATTAAAATAGATTCTAGGAAAAATTCCAGTAATTGTAACCGTATAAGTACCTGGGATTGAATAGATATGAGTTTTGGTTCCGGTAACACTAATGTCAACGGGGCTTCCATCTCCCCAATCAATAGCATAGTCATATCCAGCAACAGTAGTAGTAGTGGGAATGGTAATTTCATTGTCAGCTGAACTACCAGGGTTGTCTGTTTTCCAAGTAGTTATAAACTGAGCACTTAATGATGTGCTAATTATTAAAAACAAGCTAATAAAGGCAATAATTCTGTTTTGCATTATAATAGTTTAAAAGAAACGTTGGAACACTGATTGATGACTAAATATTGCGAGGTCGGCACTTAGCATTATCTCATTAGTTGGGAGGCCATTACCTGTAAGGCTTTTGCCAAGTACTTCGTAGGAATAGCCAATTTTGTAGGCTTCCATAAATTCGAATTGTAACATGCCTCCATAGGTATTAAAGTTTCGAGTAAAAGCACCCACCCAAAATTTATTAAGAAGTAAGGCACTTAGGTTAACGTCTACAGATAAGGGAGCGCCTTTAACTCCTTTTATTAAAACCATGGGTTTTAGTTTAACAGTAGGTGATGCTTGAAGAATATAAGCTCCCGAAAAGTAAAAATGCCTTTGATACACAATATTTACATTGCCAGATTCAAATTTACTATTCATTAATCGA
>CAZDQR010000246.1:0-5114 GCA_964507315.1 uncultured Roseivirgaceae bacterium | reverse complement strand
AGATATGCAATTTACAAAGATTATATTATGTAGCTAAGTGATTATCTCTAAAATTTTCATACTCCTGAGATGTTTGCAACACATCTTTTGTAACAATTGCATTTTCTTCTTCAACGGTTTCCATTTGATTAGCATTATTACAACTATTAAAAGTTAGTAACAACATCAATAATGCACTACCATAATAATTAATTCTTTTCATACAAATTTGATTTTAAAGGGTTAATATTTAATTGTTTTTATAAACATACAAATTGGGGGGGGGTAAAATCCAAATATTTGTTAATATATTTACGTTTTCCTCAAAAAGGAATTAATTGGATTCTTTCCAGCTAGATACTCTATCAAAGTTCTAAACTTTGACAGAGCTTTATTTACTACTATCTTTAGCCCAATGAGTAGATTAAGAAAAATTGGCCCAGGAGCAATAGTTGCCGCAGCTTTTATTGGCCCCGGAACAGTAACTACCGCCACCATTTCAGGAGCTAGTTATGGTTTTACATTACTTTGGGCAATATTATTTTCTGTTTTTGCTACCTACATCTTGCAAGAAATGAGTGCCCGACTTGGCCTTGTGGCTCAAATGGGTGTGGGAGAAGCTATACGGGTAAAATTGAATAAAGGTGTTTTAAGAATATTGGCGACTATTTTGGTTGTCTCAGCAATTTTAGTGGGCAACGCTGCCTACGAAGCAGGCAATATTTCAGGTGCTGCTTTAGGCGTTTCAATTTCAGATGCATCAATTTTAGGGTTGAGCTTTAATCCTGCTATTTTAATTATTGGAGTTATAGCCTTTCTAATTCTTTTTTCGGGTACGTATAAGCTAATTGAAAGAGCTCTAATTATTATGGTGTCCATAATGGGGCTAGTGTTCATCTTGTCTGCAATTATTCTATCTCCTGATTTAATGCAGGTGGCTAAAGGCTTGTTTGTGCCACAAATCCCTGATGGAGGGTTATTAATGGTGGTAGGTTTAATAGGAACAACAGTGGTGCCCTATAATATTTTTCTCCACGCCTCATTCGTGAAGAAGAAATGGAATAATCCTGAAGACCTTAAAATGGTAAGAACAGATGCCTTTTATTCCATACTTATTGGAGGCTTAATTACTATGAGCATATTAATTGCATCTGCTGTTGTGAACCAACATTCGGATGCTGGTATTCATAAAATTACCGATATGGCAGTTCAATTGGAGCCATTGCTTGGTAGTTGGGCAACTACATTTATGTCGATTGGGTTTTTAGCAGCTGGTTTGTCCTCTGCTATTACAGCACCATTAGCTGCGGCATTTGCTTCTTCAGAGCTATTTGGATGGGGAAGCTCTATGAAATCAATCAAATTTAGAGCGATATGGATTATTATTTTAGCCATCGGAATAGTTTTTTCATTGTTTGGCTTTAGACCAACGAGCGTAATCCTTTTTGCTCAAGTAGCCAATGGCCTGTTGTTACCGATAATTGCATCCTTCCTACTTTGGGTAATGAATGATAAAACACTGTTGGGTAAATATGTAAATACAAAATATGCTAATATTTTTGGTGGGATAATATTGTTGATAACCATTATACTAGGTTTAAAAGGAATACTAACTGCTTTTTAATTATGAACAATCTACCCATCGATATAAATTGTGATATGGGCGAAAGCCTTGGGTCAGCAATAATTGGCCAAGATGAAAAATTGATACCATTCATTACTTCTTGCAATATTGCCTGCGGTTTTCATGGTGGAGATCCAGTTCACATACAAAGAACAATTCGATTAGCAATTACACATAAGGTACGCATTGGAGCTCATCCTTCTTACCCCGATTTAGAAGGGTTTGGAAGGCGAAAAATGGATATAGCCCTCGAAGAGCTCAAAGCTATTTTAATTTATCAAGTAGCAGCCTTAAAAGGACTGGTAGAGAGTGAAGGGGGGACACTTAGCTATGTAAAACCTCACGGAGCCTTGTATAATAAGGCTTCAGTTGAAGCATCGGAAGCTCAAGCCATTATAGCTGCACTCAAATCCATCGGCTCTAATTTAGCATTAATGGGTTTGGCTGGTAGTGAAATGGAAAAGGCAGCCAATGAGATGGATGTTGATTTTATTTCAGAAGCCTTTGGTGACAGAAAATATGAATTGGATGGTAGTTTAATGTCGCGAAGTAAACCTGATGCGGTTTTTTCTAAAGTTGAAGAAGTTGTGAAGCAAGTTGAGTCAATTGTATTTGATAAACGGGTTGAAACTACTGCTGGTAAATATATCTCAATACAAGCTGATAGCATTTGTATTCATGGCGATAACCCAATGGCCTTGGAATTTCTGAAAGGGCTTCATCAATTAGTTAGTTCTAACAAAGGATGAAAGTGGACTTTCAAATGTTGGGTGATGAGGCACTTCTGATCAATTTTGAGCAAAAAATCGACATCGCAATTAATTCACAAGTACATGCTTTAGCACTTTCTATCGAAGCAAAAAAGATTGAAGGCATAGTATATATTACCCCGGCTTACTGCTCTTTGGTTGTGGCGTTTGATAAAAAACGCATTGGTTTTGAGGAGTTAAAAAATCAAATAAACCTGTTAGTTGTTATAGCTGCGCAATCAGGATTTACGCCACGTAAATTATACATACCTGTTTGTTACCACAGAGAATTTGCCTTAGACATGGAAGAAGTTATGACGCAAACTCAATTATTAGCAGCGGATATTGTAAAAAAGCACACCTCGCAGACTTTTAAAACATATATGATAGGCTTCCTTCCCGGGTTTCCATACTTGGGTAAATTGCCCAAAGAGTTGGAGTGTGTTCGAAAAGCTAATCCTTGCTTAAAAATACCGAAAGGAGCAGTGGGGCTCGCTGGTTTACAAACAGGTATTTATCCTCAAGTATCTCCAGGTGGTTGGCAGATTATTGGCAATACGCCTATTGATTTAATTAACCCTGATAAAACCCATTCATATTTGTTTGAGGCAGGTGACGAAGTGCATTTTTACTCAATTTCTAAGAGTAAATATAAATCAATTATAGAGGATCAGAAAAACGAAAACTTTAATTGGGAGAATGTGTATGAGCAAGCGAATTAAGTTTCAATTTTTAAAGCCTGGGTTTCATACGCTAATTGTAGATAATAATGCATTAGGCTATCAACAATATGGATTGCCAGTTGGCGGCCCAATGGACGAGGTGGCAGCAGAAACAGCCAATTGGTTAGTAGGCAATTTGCCCAACTCTCCATTATTTGAAATAACGCTAAAAGGTCCAGAAATAATTTTTGAAGAGGATTGCCAAATTGCTATTACTGGAGCCAATATATCTCCTAAAATTGATGGAAGTGATGCTCCTCAGTATGAAACCATTTGCATTACTCAAGGACAAATCTTGAGATTTGGCAAGCTGATTTCTGGCTGCAGAGCTTATTTGACAATTAGAGGTAAATGGATGCAAGAAGACCTGAAGACCTCTAAAAAACTTCCAATTGAGAGGCTGAATGCAACAAGTATTGAGAAAGTTGGATGGTTGGGTTCTTTGCGAAGAAAAGAAATGCCTCAGCCAGAGGGTGGCACATTGGTTGTAAATGTTAAAAAAGGTCCCGAGTTCGGATTGCTTTCAGAATCCTTAAAGCCTATTTTGTTTGAAACGACATTTAATTTATTGCAAGATTCAAACCGAATGGGCTATCGATTGAGCCCTAAATTGCCAGTGATCAATGAAAGCATTATTTCATCAGGAGTTGTGCCAGGGACCTTGCAAATTACCGAAAATGGGACTCCAATTTTATTAATGAAAGATGGGCCTGCTACCGGTGGCTACGTTAGAGCCCTAGTTGTAATAAAAAAAGATGTGTCAAAACTAGGACAATTGAAGCCAGGTGATAAACTGACGTTTAGCTTATATGATGATGTCTAGAATGTGAAAGAGCTATTAAGCTTTCTAGAAATACATTGAATTCTTAATTCCTGGTTGAGATGCCATTTGCTTTCATAACTAGAAACTCTAAATAGACTTCGTGCCTCCGGGCTAATTTTTTTATGGTTTCATTTCAAGCTACTTTTACAAGTATGAAATTAAATTTCTACAAAGTAATTGGCCTAATGTCTGGCACTTCGTTAGATGGTCTTGATTTGGCTTATTGCCACTTTTACCATAATGAAGGTGATTGGAAATTTGAGCTAATTGAGAGTACAAGTTTTTCATATTCTAAAAGTTGGGAGAAAAAATTGCAATCATCCATTGATGTATCATCAGAGGAGTTATTAGCCCTTGATATTGCATACGGTAAATTGCTTGGCGAGCTTACTAACGATTTTATCGAAGCCAATAAGCTAGAAGTTGACTTTATTGCCAGTCATGGGCATACAGTATTTCATCAACCCAATAAAGGATTTACCTTACAAATTGGTTCTGGGCAGGAGATTTCTAAGGCTACCGGAAAAAAAATAATTTCTAATTTCAGGAGTAAAGATGTGGCTTTTGGAGGGCAAGGGGCACCGTTGGTGCCAATTGGCGATCAATTATTATTTGGTGAGTACACCGCTTGCTTAAACTTAGGTGGTATTGCCAATGCATCGTTTAATGTTGACAATGAGCGTGTGGCATTTGATATTGGCATGGCCAATATGCTCCTAAACCATTTGGCTAATAAAAAGGGGCTATCTTATGACAAGTCTGGAGAAATTGCCGCAAGCGGAAACGTTGATAATGAGCTTTTAAGTAAATTAAATAGTCTCTCTTATTTTGATCTCCCTTACCCTAAATCTTTAGGAATTGAATGGTTTTTATCAGATGTTTTGCCTTTGATTGAATCTAGTTCTCTATCCATCGAGGACTTAATGGCAACCGCTGTTGAACACGAAGCGAACCAAATTGGAAAGGTGTTAAAAGAACATGTGCCTTCAAAAGGAAATGTACTTATTACGGGTGGTGGTGCATTTAATACGCATCTGATCGACCGAATAAAAAATAACTCAGAGGGACTTAATATTATTATTCCAGATGCTAAAACTATTGATTTTAAGGAGGCTATAATATTTGCCTTTATGGGGGTATTAAAAGAAAGAGATGAGCCCAATTGCTTAAAATCAGTGACAGGTGCAAGTATTGATGTAAGCGGAGGCGAAGTTTTT
>CAZDQR010000245.1:0-5121 GCA_964507315.1 uncultured Roseivirgaceae bacterium | reverse complement strand
TTTTGAGCTTCATCTACAATGAAAATTATGTTGGAAAAACTCCGTCCTCTTATAAAGGCCAAAGGGGTAATCACAAGTTTTTCTTGGTTTACCATATCGGTTATTTTAGAAAACTCTTTGTCAGTTTCGCTCCATTGATTTTGGATAAATTTTAAATTATCCCAAAGTGGTTCCATATATGGATTTACTTTCGATTTAGAATCACCAGGTAAATAACCAATGTCTTTATTACTTAATGGTACAATAGGGCGAGCCAAATAAATTTGCTTAAACTCCTTTTTCTGTTCCATAGCTGCTGCTAATGCAATGAGTGTTTTACCTGTGCCAGCAACGCCACTAATGGTGACTAATTTAATGTCTGGATTAAGAATGGCATTAATAGCAAATGCCTGTTCTGCATTTCTTGGTTTTATGCCATATACCGATCGTTTGTCTACCCTTTTAATTAGGTTGTCAATAGAGTTTTTATAGGCTAGTACTGATTTTTTCCCATTTTTAAGAATGAGGTACTCATTGTCTTTCAGTTTGTGTTTGGGTAGTAATACTTCAGGGTCCACACCGTTGGTTTCATATATCTGGTTAATGAGATCTGTATTTACTTTCTGGTGGGTGCTTTTCCCAGTATAAAGTGAGCTCACATTCTGAATTTTCCCAGTAGTGTAATCTTCTGCAGTTAGGTTTAAAGATTTTGCCTTTAATCTTAAGTTGATGTCCTTGGTAACAAGAATTACCTTTTTCTTAGGCTCTTGTTCTTGCAATTGTAGAGCAGCATTTAATATGCGATGATCGGGCTTGTCCTCTCCAAAAATCTCGGAAGCGTTTACGGTACTTTCAGAAGACATAAGTACCTTGAATTTCCCTTTTTTTGCCGAGCCATTAAGTGGAATCCAATCCTGTAAATTATATTTTTTAGCAAGCTTATCTAGTAGGCGTGTAAATTCCCGAGCTTCGTAATTACGAGTATCGTTCCCTTTTTTAAAGGTGTCTAATTCTTCTAGCACGGTAATAGGAATACCTACATCGTGTTCATCAAAATTTAAAATAGAGTTGTGCTCATAAATAATAACACTTGTGTCGAGCACAAATATTTTCTTCTCTTTCTTCTTAGCTGCCATCCTATATATTGCGCTTTTAATTGAATTGTATATTTCTCTACTCCATCAATACTATGATAAATTTACCTTATTCACTTTGAAACTATTCAAAAAAAGCTCTTTTTTATATTCATAATCAAGCCGATTTTAGTAAATGAAGTACCTTTTTACGCTTATATTTCTTTTGCCTTTTTATTTCAGATCAATTGCTCAAAACTTACTCACAATCGAAGGCACAGTTTTGCAAAAGTCTGATTCCCTGCCTGTATTCAATGCGCACATTTATATTGAGGGTAATAAAATTGGAACTACCAGTAATAAAAATGGAAAGTTTGCCATTCACTACAATAGTGAATTCAAAGAAATGCCTATTATCGTTTCATCTATTGGGTTTTCTTCTGAGAAAATACCCTTCGATAACAACAGAAAATACCTCGTAGTTTATCTTGAAGAGGACGAATTGATTTTAGAAACGGTCACCATAACGCCAGTCGATCCTGAGCAGATTTTACGAAATGTTGCAAATAGTATAAAAAGAAATTATCCACAAGAAAAATTTAGCAAAGAGCTTTATTATAAAGAAGCCTTTACAGTTAATAACAAACCCATAAGGTATCTAGAAATTGTAGCTAATTTAGTGGGAGAAGGGTTTAGTGATAAAAAGAAAAACCCTTATAAATACGATTTATTCATCAGAGAAAAACGACCTGGATTTAATGTTGATAGCACTTTTGAAGGAGGTAATGGTATTGGAGTGCTTCATTGGTTAAATGGCCCTAAACGGTATTTGGATAAGAGTAATTTTAAATACTATAATATAGAGCTAGTTGGGTATTCGAATTATAGAAATAATGAAGTATTTAAATTGTTAATCACCTCAAAAGGAATTAAAAAAACTGTAACCACTATGTTTATTACCACAGATACTTATGCCTTGGTAGCTATAAATCAGAAGTATGAAGATGCTGATAGAACTGTGCCTGAAACCATGTTTTATTTTACAAAATGGTATGAGTATGTAGACTTTATTCAACTTAGTAACGGCCGTTGGTATATAAATTCTATTAATGATTTTAGAGAATCGATAGATGTTAAGGGTGATATTACAGAGATGAAGAGATTGATTAGATTAACCAAAATAAACAATGAACTAGAGTTTAAAGAAAAAAATAGAATAGCACGTGAAACTGACCTTTACACTTATCCTATCCCATACAATCCTGATTTTTGGCAATTCTATAATGCTCCTCTAGAAACCAAAGAAGAAAAACTTGTTAAAGAAGAGTTGAAACAAGAATAGCTATTGCTTAACAACCCTCATTAATTATCCAAACGCCCATTCTACAAGGGTAAAAGCCGCAATGAGTAGCACCAACACCGAAAGAATATTAAGCCAAATTCCAACCCTCACCATCTGACTTATTTTTATATGTCCACTTGAGAATACTATGGCATTTGGGGGCGTAGAGATAGGCATCATAAACGCACAACTAGCAGCCATTGCCACTGGTATTGATAAAAGTAGTGGGTTAATGTTTGCCCCTTCTGCTATGGCAATTACAATGGGTATGAATATGGTGGCCAATGCCACATTGCTCATCAGTTCGGTCATAAAGAGCATTACAGTAATCAGTATTGCAAAGATGAGTAAGGTAGATAATTGATTTTGTGCAATAACCTCTGCTATAATATCTACTAAGCCAGCGTGTTCCATTGCTTTGGCCAAAGTCATTCCTCCACCAAAAAGAAGTAGGATTCCCCAAGGAAGCCTTTCTGTTGCCTTCCAATGTAACAGTTGTTTTTTCTCTTTTATGTTAATGGGTACAACAAACATTGTTATGCCGCCAATCATAGCAGTAACCGTATCGTTAAGCAAGTTAGACCCTATAAGGTTGTTTAGCGGAGCTTTAAAAATCCACATAAAGGCAGTAAGTCCAAATATGACGGCTACTATCTTTTCTTCTTTCTTCCATTGCCCCAAAGCTTCCAATTCCTTAGTAATGAGTTCTTCCGCATTACTCATTTTACCCAGCTTATTTTTATGAAGCACTTTAGTAAGTAAAAGGTAGGTAATTATAAGAAGTATGGTGCTCACGGGTACGCCAACCATCATCCAATTGGCAAAGCCAATCTCTATGTGAAGCAGCTCTTCTGCATAGCCCACAAAAACCACATTTGGTGGGGTGCCAATAATGGTAGCTAAGCCACCAATGTTAGCGGAGTAGGCAATGCCCAACATTAGAGCCAAAGCAAAATTGGTAAAGCCCTTTTCGTTTAAAGAATCGTGTTTAACCAATTGAATTACGGATATGGCAATGGGCAACATCATTATGGTAGTAGCTGTATTGCTAATCCACATACTTAAAAAGGCGGTAGCCAACATAAAACCAAGAATAATTCCATTGGCACTGGTGCCTGTTAACTTAATTAACCCTAGTGCAATTCGTTTGTGGAGGCCATGTTCTTCAAGCCCTAAAGCAAGTAGAAATCCTCCCATAAATAGAAAAATGATGGGGCTTGCATAAGGGGCTGTGGCTAATTTTAAAGAAAAAACGCCTAATGCAGGAAAAAGAATAATGGGGAGTAATGCTGTAACGGCCATTGGCGCAGTTTCGGTTATCCACCAGACAACCATCCATATAGCAACGGCTAGCACCTGCCAAGCTGTGGGGTTTAAGTATTCTGAATTTTGGAATGTTAGTCCAATAGCAAACAACAAAGGGCCTAAGAATAGGCCAACCAATTTTAGTGATATTTTCATCTGCTAAAATTCAAGAGAACCATTAATCCATTCTCCATCCAAATCTGCTTGGTAATTTTTGTAAAAATCAAGAGCAGGGGTGTTCCAATCAAGTACTTGCCAGACCATGCCACTATAGCCTTTGGCTTTCGCTTCTTCAATACAGGCTTCAAAAAGCAATTTGCCTGCTCCAATACCTCTGGCTTTTTCGGTTACAATTAAGTCTTCTAGGGAAAGGCGAACTCCTTTCCAGGTGGAGTATCTTAGATAGTAAATAGCTGTTCCAATAATTTCTCCTTCGTTCTCAGCCACAAAAAACCAATAGACAGGATTGGCCCCGAAACCATCTATCATCATTTGTTCAACGGTATTTACAACTTGCTCAGGTGCTTTTTCAAAGAGGGCTAACTCTCTAATCAATTCTAATATTTGAGGTAAGTCTTCTGGGGTTCCTTTTCTTAATGTAACACTCATAATGCTAAAATAGGAAATTATTAATCGTCATTCCTGCGAAGGCAGGAATCTGCATCAAGCTTACCCACTTAAAAGGATTCCTGCCTTCGCAGGAATGACGTAATAGTGTTTTAAATATCTAACACAACCTGGTTTCTAGTTAAGTCTTCCATCGTTTCTCGCTTTCGAATTAATTTAGCTTCACCGTTAATAATTAGCACTTCGGCAGGGCGAAACCTTGAGTTATAATTAGAGGACATAGAATAACCATAAGCTCCGGCATTTTTAATTGCCAATATATCGCCTTCGCTAATTTCATTTAGTTTACGGTCCCAACCAAAAGTATCTGTTTCGCATATATAACCAACAATGGTATACACTCGTTCGGTACCTTCCGTATTAGAAATGTTTATGATTTCGTGGTAAGCATCGTACATCATAGGTCTGATGAGGTGATTGAGTCCAGAGTCAACTCCTGCAAAAACAGTGGCAGGCGTGGTTTTAACTACATTTGTTTTTGCCAACAAAACACCTGATTCGCTCACTAAATATTTGCCTGGCTCAAACCAAAGCTGTAATTCTTTGTCATATTCTTTACAGAATGCATTAAACGCATTACTTATCTTTTCGCCAAGGTCAGCAACATCTACTTGAACGTCTGATTCGTGATAAGGCACTTTAAACCCGCTTCCGAAATCTATAAACTCAATGGTTTTTAATTGCTTGGCAACATCAAAAAGGAGTTCGGCTCCACTTAAAAAAACAGCAGCATCAAGGATATCAGACCCTGTATGCATATACACGCCCACTACAATTATAATATAGGTTTTACTT
>CAZDQR010000244.1:3017-5136 GCA_964507315.1 uncultured Roseivirgaceae bacterium | reverse complement strand
GAATGGCTTGACTCCAAGCCGATTCCTTAGCCGAGCTAGCAATCATTATTAAATTCTCTATTTTACCTTTAAACGAATATCCAAATTCCAATACCTGATTGCCTCCAAAAGAACCTCCGATGGCTACTCGTATTTTTTCAATTCCCAAATGCTTCGCTAGCAGCAATTCAGCTTTTACTACATCTCTCACAGTGATTAAAGGAAAGTCTAAACTAGTTGGAACGGTGCTGCCATAAGGGGAACCTAATACGTTAGCACAAATAATAAAATACTCCGTTGGATTGAAAAAATCCTTCTCGCCAAATAGCCCAGGCCACCAATCCATTACATCGGAGCTAGCAGTAAGTGCGTGAAAGGCCCAAACCACATTCGATTTATCTTTATTTAGCTTACCATAGGTATGATACCCAATTTTCAAATGCTCAATTGTTGAACCAAGCTCTAATTCAAAAGGTGATTTATGTGTATAAATTTGAAGGCTCATCGTGAAGAAACTAAAGCTTGTTTAACATCATTAATTATGTCATCTATATGCTCTAAGCCAAGGGAAAATCGAATAAAACCTGGAGTGATACCAACTTCTAGCTGCTCTAACTCGCTTAATTTAGAGTGAGTAGTGGAAGCAGGATGCGTTGCAATACTTCGGGTATCTCCCAAATTAGCGGTTAGTGAATGAAGTTGTAACGCATTTAAGAAACGTGTTCCCCGCTCTTTTCCACCTTTAAGCTCACAACCCACAAGGCCTCCACCTTTAAGCTCACAACCCACAAGGCCTCCCCCTTGGCTCATTTGCTTTTTAGCCAATGCGTATTGAGGATGAGTGGGAGAATGCGGATAAATTACGTTTACAACATCTTCTTGAGTTTCTAAATATGCAGTGAGCGCAGCTGCGTTACTACAATGTCGATCCATACGAATGGCGAGAGTTTCTAAACTTTTAGAAAGGACCCACGCATTAAAAGGCGATAAGCTTGCACCCGCTCTACGTAAATGATTATAGCAGACATCCACATATTTCTTTTTGCCTAAAATAGCTCCTCCCAACACTCTTCCTTGCCCATCGATATACTTGGTTGCCGAATGAATTATTAAATCAGCGCCAAACTCAATTGGCTTTTGTAAGTAAGGTGTAGCAAAACAGTTATCAACACAATAAATAATATCATTTGCTTTGCATAGCTGACCTAAAAATTCTAAATCCGCCATTTTCAGTGTAGGATTAGAAGGTGTTTCTACGAATAGAAATTTTGTATTCTCTCTTACCGCTTTCTTCCAAGCTTCATTATCATCTACATCAACCAGCGTGTAATCAATTCCATAATTGGGTAAAATTTGCGTAATTACATTAATCGAATTACCAAAAATAGCACTCGAAGCAATTATATGATCCCCTGATTTTACATTCGGAAAAATAGACCCAAATACAGCAGCCATGCCCGATGCTGTTGCTATTCCAGTTTCAGTTCCTTCCAATAAATTAAGCTTACTAATAAACTCATCCGTATTGGGATTTGAAAAACGACTGTATAAATTTCCTTCAATATCGCCATCAAATAAAGCAGCACCTTCTTCGGCTGTATCAAAAGTAAAACTACTAGTTAAATACAGTGGAGTAGAATGCTCTTTTTGACTCGTTTGAGCCGTTTGAGTTCGAATGGCTAACGTTTCAAATTGTTGTTTTTTCATTGCTAATTTCTTAAACGCAAATTTCGCTAACAACGTGCAATGCACATTAATTAAAGCCAAATTTTCTTTTTTTTATAGTTCGATGGAAATGGTTTTATCTATTTCAGTAGCCCAAGCGATTATGCCTCCTTTAAGATTATAATAGGTTTGCAAGCCAGTAGCATCTTGTAAGAGCTTAACAGCATCTGCACTTCTTCGTCCGCTTCGGCAATAGATTACTACTTGCTTATCTTTAGCAATCTCGGCCAAATGAAAGTATAATTCACCCATTGGAATCAGCTTGCCCCCAATATGAGCAGCCTCGTGCTCATAAGGTTCACGTACGTCAATTAATTGAATGTCTGTTCCTTCCTCAAAAAGGACTTTTAATTGTTGAACTGTAATTTCTTTTACAAATTGTTGCGGTTGTTTTTCCATTTTTAGTATAGTTTTT
>CAZDQR010000244.1:0-2917 GCA_964507315.1 uncultured Roseivirgaceae bacterium | reverse complement strand
TGGAGTTTGATTTAGTTTACATCATCCATAATTGCTTATCCCAGATCGATTGTTTCGAGCACATCATCATACCACACATCATATGTTTGGTTTGTATCGATTTGGAAATAAGAACTAGTTTCATATTAAGTTATGAGCATAAAAAAAAGCCTTTCGGTTAGGAAAGGCTTTTAAATAATTTGTTAAATATATTAAAACCTATCCACCGCAATTAATGCACATCATCATCGAGATGTTCATCATTTGTTTTGTATGGATAGAATTATTTTTCATTTTCGTTTGGCAAGAGTACTACTAATAATTTAATAAACAATTTCTTTCAAAAAGAATTCATTCCTATTATTGATGTGCATCAAATAAAAATCGCCTTCATTTTAAATGGGAAATACAACTGAAATAAGCAGATTATCTCGCCTTACGGCTATTCTAACATTTTTGCAAAGCAAAAAAATGATCACAGCTACAGAATTAGCCCATAAATTTGAGGTAAGCGTAAGAACCATTTACAGAGATATAAAAGCGCTCGAAAAATCAGGCATTCCGGTGTACCCCATCGAAGGCAAAGGGTACTCTCTTGTGAAAGGATACTCTCTACCTCCGATAATGTTTACCGAAGAGGAGGCCAATGCCTTGATAACCGCAGAAAACTTAGTGGCCCAAAACAAGGATGGTTCTTTGATTGCTAACCACAAAAAAGCCATTACAAAAGTAAAGGCGGTACTTAAGCAATCAAGCAAAGAAAAGGCAGAGATACTTGGTGACAGAGTAGCTTACTTTCAAAATTTTTCGCAAGAAATTACAAGCAATAACTTATCAAGTATTCAAACTGCGATTACTCATTTAACCCTTACAAGAATAGAATATAAATCGGGAGCTAAAAATGAAATTACTATTCGAGAGATTGAACCGCAAGCTCTCTATCACACCCATGAAAATTGGATACTAATTGCTTGGTGTAGATTAAGAAATGATTTTAGAGAGTTTAGATTAGATCGGATTTTACAACTTACTGTATTAGATAAACAATTTGAAGATCGAAAATTTAACCTTATGGATTACTTTAATTGGGTTGCAGAACGATATAAATCCTAACTTTAATTTATGAACATTGAGGAATACAGAACATACTGCCTTTCGATGAAAGGTGCAACGGAGTCTATCCCTTTTTCTAAATTGCCAGATGTGTTGGTGTTTAAGGTAATGGGCAAAATGTTTACGGCAACAGATATCAACTCATTTGCGAGTTTCAGTATTAAATGTGTTCCTGAAACAATTGAAGAACTAAGGGCTAAACACCCTGCCTTACAAGAGCCTTCTTACTTTAGCAAAAAACATTGGTGCAAGGTAGTTGTAGATGGTTCAATCTCCGATAAACTCCTGCAAGAATGGCTTGACATATCGTATGGTTTAGTAGTTGCAAAGTTGACTAAAAAAGAAAAAGCTGAACTTGGAAATAAAGTTTAGCACCCCTGACACTCTATTGTCACAACTCTCTTTTTTTTGAACTATAACTAATTGATTGATAAATCATGCGAGATAGAAATAGAAAACTCAATATTAAAAAAAACACGGCATATCCAGCAAATATTCTTTCCGTTTTGGGTAAGAAATCAAAAGAATAAGCTGACAATATTTGTAGTAGAGCAAAAAACAAAACTGAAGTAATGATAAAAGCATATACTTTGTGTTTACCATAGGTATAGTCAATATTGTTTTTAATTAATCCTTCACTTTTTAAAATATTTAATACATTATTAATTTGGTTATTGCCTACAACAAAGCTTCTTGTTTTTATTCTTTTAATATCTTTATACTCTATTTGTATAGTGTTAAATATGAGTTTTTTCTTAACCCCCATTTTTATTATTGCATTTCTTTTTATCATTGGTGCACCGCTGGTAAATAACATAATGTAAAAAGCCTGTACTAAAAATAATATGATAATTGCACCAGTATATGATGCCAATCCAATTTTTCCCAGATTATAAAAAACAATTCCCACCGTAGTAAATATTGGTATAAAAACAAGAAATACCATCATTGTCTTGAATACGTTACTTACAGACTTTTTATAATCATCTACTAAATTAGTGAATTCTGAACTCGTACTAATTATCAATTTGTCATCGAAAATGTGTAAATATTCTTTGTTTATTTTAACTGTCTTTTTTGGCACCTCTTTATTGTTATTCCAATCAATTAGTTTATTAAGAGCGACACCTAAAACCTCAGAAATCCTTTTGAGTGTTTCTCCAGTTGGTTCTGTTTCACCATTTTCCACCCTTTGAACAGTTCGCAAACTCAGTCCTGATTTCTTAGCCAAAATTTTCTGTGATAAACCCTTCCTTTTTCTTAATTCCTTTACCTGTAGAGATAATTTTTGGTTTTCCATCCGTTGCTTTTTAATCTTGTACAATATTAAATCAAATTTATAATTCGTTATAAGATATTCTTATGCCATTTTTACGTCATTCCTATTTATAGCTGTAACCAACTCTAAATACTGCCAACTAAACACCCTGCACTACAAGAGCCTTCTTACTTTAGTAAAAAACATTGGAGCAAGGTAGTTTTAAATGGTTCAATCTCGAACAAGCTCCTTTACCAATGGCTTGATATCTCGTATGGTTTAGTGGTTGCCAATTTGACTAAAAAAGAAAAAGCTGAGCTTGAGAATAAAGTTTAGCACCCCTGACATACCCTTGTCACAGTCTCATTTAATTTTACTTTATAACTAAACAAATAATAAATGAAATCTCAACAATTAGAAAAATTCAATATCATTGGCATCTCAGTTAGAACCAGCAATAATGGGCATGCAGATAAAGACATACCTGCCTTATGGAAAAGGTTTATGGAAGAAGGAATATCCAGCAAAATAGCTAATAAAATTGAGGAGTCTATTTATTGCGCCTAT
>CAZDQR010000243.1:0-5149 GCA_964507315.1 uncultured Roseivirgaceae bacterium | reverse complement strand
GCCATCACTAGATATGAGTGTAACCTCTTTTGGCTGCAAGCCAATTAATTTTTTAATAGCAGATGATGTATTTGACTTTGCTTTTTCTTCTAATAGTTTACCTAGCAAGATGAACGTGATTATGGCGGCAGATGCTTCGAAATATACCTGGGCTTCCAATCCTTGGTCTAACCAGAACTGAGGATATGCTGTATTAAACAAACTAAAAATAAAGGCTATACTCGTGCTAAGCGCAACGAGCGTATCCATATTGGTAGTTTTGAGCTTAAGTTGGCCAATTGCACTCACAAAAAAACGTTTCCCAAATACAACTAATACGGGTATTGTTAAGCCCATCATTATCCAATTCGCAAACGGAAGGTTTGGCAAAAACATTCCTATAATCATTATAGGCACAGTAAATAGAGCAGCTCCAATAGTATGCTGCGCTAATATTTTCAATTCCGAAGCGTGCTGCACTTCGGCCTCCTCTCGTGCCTCCTCTTCATCCTCGGTTATAATCATATCATAACCCAACCCATTTAATGCGGTTTTTAAGCTTTCAGTTTTAAGATCGACTTGGTCAAACTCAATTTTAACACTTGAGTTCGCATAATTAACTTCTGCCTTTGCAACGCCCTCTGCTCCATTAAGGGCAGTTTCTACGCTGGCGGCACAGGCTGCACACGACATGCCTGTCACCGGAAATGTTTTTATTTTTACTTGTGCCATTTGTATTATTTCATAATTCGATACAAACCTATAACCACTTTAATTTATAGGCATTACAATATTTTGATTTGATTAATGAAATTATGTTTTCACAAAACAGATTAACGGCACTTTTCTTGGATTCATCCTCAAAAATTATTAATTTGATAATCGATTAATAATACTTAAACCACATCATTATGAAAGCATTTTTACTTGTATTCGCATTATTATTTATCGATTCTCCTGAAATTAGTTCTGATAAAGAAAAATCTAAGTTTGAAGGCTCGTGGAAACTGCTAAAATATAATTATGGAACGGGCGATGACTTAAATGAAGTTCCTCAATTTATGAACTACGTAAAAAATGTGACTAAATCTCATTTTTCGTGGTGCTCATTCAATCCCGAAGATGGCAAAGTTATTGGTATGGGCGGAGGCTCCTATCATTTTGATAAAAACACGTATTATGAAGAAACTGACTTTTGGTACCCTACAGGTTCAGGAATACCAGGCTCAGAGACTTCTTTTAAATACACCTTTAAAGGAAAGCAATGGACTATCGAGGGTTATGTAAAATCTTTAACACTAGACCCTTCTACGGGTGGTTTTACAGAAATTGACTCTACGTATATGGTTGAAGTTTGGCAGCGATTAGATTGATAAAACTATAACCCGGCTTGTAGCTGTATTTGCTTCTGGAAACCTTCCAGTATTACATTCATCTGGTTACTATCATAATTAAGATCGTAGGCTAAGATTTGGCAAAAAAGTTTCTTCTGCTGGTCCAATTTAATAAAGGTCATCAATTCACATATATTATACATATATGCCTTTTTCTGATTTTCTGATAATGCTCCCAAAGAAGCTATTTCGTCTGGGGAAGTAATAAGACTATGCAACTCTCTACTGGTACAACTACATTCTTCTGCAACTTGCTTAATAAAGCGATATGCAGGAGAAGACGAAAGCTTGGAAACTGACTGTAATTCAGCCAAATAAATTAGAATGTTAATGCGCTGTTTAGAAACTATATCCATGTTTAATACTAATTTAAGCCAACTATCATCTTAAATTATTGCATTAAAATAACGCTATTTTTAATAAATCAAAAGCCCTCACTTATAAAATTACAAATTAGCTTATCCCACCTTATAAGTATTTCGCAACAAACCTTGTGAGCTTTACAATTACATTATTATAAGGAGGATAGAAAAACTTAATCGATGTTAGCCCTATCCTTTGTTTTAACACCGATTTTTCATTTGAAAATGCAAGAAATCCATAATAACCATGCGACTTGCCAATGCCACTATTATTTACACCTCCAAACGGCAAATCGTGATTTGTAAAGTGAAGAACCGACTCGTTAACACAAACACCTCCAGCAGGCATTTCTTTAATTGCCATTGCAATATTCTTTTTTGATTTCGAAAAATAATACAAGGCTAGAGGTTTTGGCCTTCTTTCTATAGCGTCTTTTACTTCTTGTATATCATTATATTTAATCAAAGGTAAAATAGGGCCAAATATCTCTTCCTGCATTACCCTACTTGAATCTGGCACATTGGTAACAATTGTGGGTTCTATTAAATTATCTTCTTTAGTAGCAGTACCTCCAAAACTAATAGTACCTCCAACATCAACAACATCTTCTAACATTCCTGTAACTCGAGCGAAATGCCGGTCATTTACAATTCGAGCAAAATCATCTGTATTTACCTTTCCATCTTTATAATACTCTTTAGTAAGTTGTGTTTTTAACTCCTTCTCAAAGGAATCAAATATAGACGCTTGTACAAACACATAATCGGGAGCAATACAGGTTTGTCCACAGTTCATAAACTTACCCCAAACAAGCTTTTCTGCAGCATCTTTAATATTGGCTGTTTCATCAATAATTACAGGTGACTTACCTCCAAGCTCTAATGTTACCGATGTTAGGTTCTTAGCGGCAGCTTCCATTACAATTTTACCTACTGCGGGGCTTCCGGTAAAAAATATATGATTAAAAGGCAATGAAAGTAATTGTTGAGATGTTTTCACCTCGCCTTGCACAACCTTTACTTCTTCCTCATCAAATAACTCAGTAATCATATCTTCGATGAGTTGAGCAGTATAAGGAGTTAGCTCCGATGGCTTTAAAACTGCGGTATTGCCAGCTGCAATTGCTTCAATTAAAGGTAACATAAGCAGGTTAAAAGGATAGTTCCAAGGCGCGATTATTAAGCAAACTCCTTTAGGCTCAAAATGTACAGAAGAGCTCGCACCAAATAATGTTAGAGGAGTTGAAACGCTTTTAGGCCTCGCCCACCTATGTAGATTACTAATCGCATGCCTCGCAGCTGCTACAACTGGCTGTATTTCTGAAAGTAACACCTCAACTTCTGGCTTTTTAAAGTCATCATATAAAGCTTTAACAATTTTGTCATTATTATTTATCACCCAATTCTTAATTAGCTTAAGTTTGGCTTTCCTATCCTTAATAGAACCAGCCCTCAATTTTCGAGATTTTATTTTTTGAGATTCAAATAAATCAACAAAAGGATTGGTTTCAATTTGGGTTCTTTCAGCAGTATTCATAGTATTGAGCTTTATACAATAAATATACAACCTTATATTAAAATGGATAAGATCGACTCATTAAACCAAGTGGCTAAATTTCACACCACTTTTAAGCACCCTATTCTGGCCACTCCTCAAATCCCTGCTGCTTCGCGATGCGAACTACGGGTTTCGTTATTGCAAGAGGAATTAAATGAGCTCAAAGAAGCCATTGAAAACAATGATCTTGTGGAAGTAGCCGATGCGCTATGCGATATCCAATATGTACTTTCGGGTGCTGTGTTAGAATTTGGGATGGGCAATAAGTTTGTGGAGCTATTTAATGAAGTTCAAAGATCTAATATGAGCAAGGCTTGTAAAACGCTAGAGGAAGCAGAAGAAACAGTTGCTCATTATAAAGAGCGAAAAGGGGAGTCTGCACATATTGAAGAAGATAATGGGCTCTTTCTTGTGTACCGAGATGGTGATAAAAAAACATTGAAATCTATTGGCTACTCACCTGCAGACCTAAAAGGCATTTTAGTGAAATAGCTTCTGATTACGCATAAAAAAAGCCTTAAATGAATAATTTAAGGCTTTTTTTATGAATTAGAAAGTAAATTTACTCACTTATAATTCTTACTTCAACTCTTCTATTTTTTGCTCTAGCTTCTGGCGTGTTCCCCTGAGTTATAGGCTGAGAGCCTCCAAATGCTTTTGTTAACACTCGGCTCTTATCTACCCCATTAGAAACTAGAAAATCCTTTAGTGCTTCCACTCTATTTTCAGACAGCTCTAAGTTTTTAACCGGAGAACCTCTAAAATCGGTGTGCCCTTCTAACTGAATAACCATTGAAGGTGCATCCTTAAGCATAGCAACTAAATTATTTAGTTCTTCAAATGAATCGCTTGTAATTTTAGATTTCCCCTGTTCGAAATTAAGATTATGAAGAGACAGCACACTACCAACCCCACCGATTTTTAATTTAAATGTTTCCACTCTATTTAGCTCAGCATCGGCACCCTCTAAAGGGTTAATAACTTCAGAGAAAGAAACATATCCTTCTTTCTTAATTTGGATAGAATAGGATTCTCTAGCTCGAAAATAAGCCTCGAACTCACCATTTTCATCTGTAGTAAGTAAACCGATTTCACTTTGATAAGGCAGCTTTTTATAATGTACAGTTACTCCTTCAATCCCTTTACCAGAGAGCTCATCTACAATAGTTCCTTTATAATGAACTAAGCTATCTGGCTCATACGCTATTAATTTATTATCAAAGCTTGCAGTTGCCATTATCGACCATAACAACAAGCCTAACACCATTATATTCTTTTTCATACTAGGATTACTTTTCAAGAATTTCAAATTCAACTCTTCTATTTGCCGTACGCCCTTCTTTAGTCGCATTTGATTCAATTGGCATTGTTTTACCAAACCATTTTACATCTATTCTACCTTTATCTATGTTTTTGCCAACAAGGTAATTAACTACAGCTTTAGCTCTTCGCTCCGAAAGTAAAAGGTTATAATTATCAGGACCCGTACTATCGGTATGGCCTCTTACTTCTATTTTAATACTTGCATTATCAGTTAAGTATTTAGCAAGTCTATCAAGTTCTGGATGTGATTCTGACTTTAAAGTTGCTTCATCAAAATCGAAGAAAATATTATTAAGTGTAATTATAGCTGCCACTTTTACAGGTACCATATACAAATTAGCACTAAGCTCATCTCCAGTAACATCGCCATCCTTTAAATTAATGTTTTCATTAATTGGCAAGTAACCTTCCACTTCGGCTCTATACCCATATTGATACCCTTTAGGCAATACAATTTCGTATTTACCAGTACCCTTATGCGATTTTGTTATCCCTGCAGTAGTTCCCTCAGGCAGCTTTTCGTAATAAATTTT
>CAZDQR010000242.1:0-5153 GCA_964507315.1 uncultured Roseivirgaceae bacterium | reverse complement strand
AACGCTCTTAGTTCGACTTTCCATGTAGAGCCTGGTACAAATCGTTTGCCGTTATATGTAATGAAGATAATTCCTTTTCTCACATTTCCATAAGGGCCTTCGCAACCATCGCCAAAATCGATAGTAATAGTTTGAGCTTCTTTATCGTGGGTAACTACTGCACAGGAAGCGCGTTCGTCCATTCCTCTTTTCCCCATTCCATCGGTTTTACCACCAATAGAACCATCTGTATAACCAAGTGCTCCCTCAGTAATATCATCAATTTCATCAAAATCTGCCTGAGAGATTGCATCAATCTCGGTACTTGAAAGATCTATTCCGCTGGGTTCTTCCCCAGATTGCTGACAAGAGGTAGCAAATACCATAGCTACTGCTCCAAAAGCGAATGCTACTCTAACTAATAGTGTGTTGATTGTTTTACGTGTTTCCATTTTCTCGTTTTTAGTTTGTATGCTTCTTAGAGAAAGTGAAATGAGAAAGGTTTAATGGAAATTGAAAATAATTTTTATTTAACTGATAATCTGATAGTTAAATTTTAATATTTTAATCAACTGCAAAAAATTAGCATTATATATGGGCTCGGAAGAGCCCTGAGATTACCGAGTCTTACGCTCGATAATGACAATGAGATCTATCGAAAATTGGATCAATTCCCCTTATAATTTCCTAAGTCATCAGGTGACGAGATTAATTACACCAATACAAGTCCATTAATTGAAGTATCCATTTTTGCTGGATTAATTAGAAACCCGTTCATAACGATGTACTTAATTTTATGGGCCTTGTCTACTAATAGGAAGTTGGCTCCGCCATCAAACTTTATAGTCTGTACTTCTTGAATCTTACGAGGGTGTACTAGATTAATAGGAAATGGCATATGCGATTCAATCGGAATATCTTGAGTGATTAAAAAAAGTATGCCTTGCCTTAAGAGCCGCTTTACAGAAACCATTGAGAGTTCTTCTAACTTATCTACTATCATACATTTACCAGGAATGGCTTTTAGTCCTTTTGTATTTACAGTTTCGAAACCATAATGAGCCGATAGATCACCTAAATCTTCCAGCAACCCAATTGAATAGTAGTTAGGGGCTTCTAGTAAATGTTCTGTTCTGTTTATTCCTACATCTACTTTTGTATTGCCAATACTTATATTTTTAATAAGTACATCAAATAGTTTGGTATCTATTGCAGGAATGGCTTCGTAATCCTTAACCGAATACTTTGAGTAACTATTATCTGCTATCATTTGAAATGCAGTAAGCAAGGCTGAAAAATTAAGTTTGCGAATGGCCTCTTTTTGCATATCATCAACTATCCATCCAGATTCTACCAAAATGGTGCTAATACCTTTTGCTTGAATATTATCGCCAAAAGATCGAAAGCTATAGGTATCATCGTATAAACCGACACCCCCTGGAATATAGTTCTGCAAAGTATTGTTCATTCCTGCAATTATTTGCATAGCTTTTTTACGGGTTGTATTTACATCCCGTTCGGTATTAAAAGCTGGAGCTAAAAAGGAAATACTAGAAGGAACATCTGTACCACTCACATTATAGAATCTACGTTGATCGTGCAGATTAAACCCAATTGCAGGTTTAAATTCATCCACTACTTTCATCAGAAATTGGCCTTCGGGAGTTTGTAATGCAATGGCATCACGGTTCATATCAATCTCCGTGGCAGTTCTTCGCTGAAAGCGATTGGTGCCATCGGGGTTTAGCATTGGAATAAACTGCAACGTTAGTTTTTCAGCAAGTAATTCTCTGAATTCATTAAACTCATCGTTAGCAGTAAGAAATTTCAATATATCAAGAATAGCTCGTGTGGCAGTGGATTCATTACCATGCATTTGGCTCCACAGAAGCACTTTAGTTGCACCATGACCAAAGGTGATGCTTTTAATTACTCTGCCCTCTTCTGAATACCCAACCTCTTTAAAAATGAGCTGTTTTTCTACTTCGAAATTATCAAGTGCATTTATGAAATTTTGATGCGTAAACCGGTTGGTATTGATTTTACCTACGTGATAATTTTGGTATTGAGCAGTTGCCTCTAAGACAGAATTATTTTTAAAAGTAGCCATACTTCAAAAATAAGTAGAATAAATTTAGATAATAAAAAAGGCCTGCAATTGCAGACCTATATTTTGAAGCTATGAATTATTTATTCCGCAGTTTTTGTATTCAATTTCCAATAATGCTTAAATCCAATCACAAAAATAATTTGCCATATAGAGTACTCTTTATCAAATCCGAGAGCTCTTAACCTTATTAAATTTATATATGGGCGATAGACCAAAGTATATACAAATGTACAAATTATAAATACACCAAACGAAATGTACTTATATACAAACAATTCTAATATTAGCACTGCTGGTATGTTAGCAACCAGACCATACACCCAAGGATTGGTTAATATTTTAGTAATTGGCTTCATAATTAAATTGGTTATTTGTTTAAATTGAAATTATTGAACAAGCAGCAACTAATACCGCTGGATACCAACCACCAGTTACAGCAGTAGCAGCATAGTCAAAGGCCAAATTCAAAAGTCCATTATCAAATGGTTGTGCAGCATCAGAAATACAATCACCTGTATCACTAAACCATCCCACGGTTCTTCCATTTACTGTAGGTACATCGTGGAACACAACTTCGCTATTTGTAGAAGTAAAGTAAATTCGCAAATTTCCGTCCATATCGTACAGTTTTGTATCTATAACTCCCTCCGAAACAACAACATTTTCGGTATATAAACTTCCTTTTACATTACCTAGTTCATCAAAACTTACCAATAACCCAATTTCAGGATTGGTTTTACTAATTATTCCATATGCCGAACCAGATTTTTCCCCATCCGAAACCACCACTTCATTTAATTTGCTAGGCTCAAAATCAGATAAGTTAAATTTAGCATCTTTTACACGAGAATTACTATTAATCTTAGATAAAAAGGCACCGGTATTGCCAATTAAAGAAGCACTTGCTTGTACAATTTCAATACTTCCAGTTTTTTCAATTTCTACATTTTCTGTAGAGCAAGATGCTGCAAAAAATATACTTGCAGCGAAAATAATTTTTTTCATAATTTTTGGTTTGTTTGTTAATATTTCCACAACAGTAAAAAAAAATCAACTCTGCCAACTTTATTATTGAAGTAATTATAATTAAACGATTTTTACTTTACAGAATAAACTGAAAGCCAATTTTAACTCCAAAATCATTGATAGAAGGGTCTTGTGTATAGGTTAATCGATGGAAGAAATCAACTCTGATTACTTTTAAAATATTTTCTATTCCATAACCAAGCTCCACGTAAGGAAGGTCGGTTTGCAGCACCCCAAATTGCTTAACTTCTTTACCTAGAGGATCGTAAATGGGTACAATAATATCGATATTTTCTTGGCGCATACCGCCATATAACACTTTGGCTTCGCCAACCAAGCGTAATTTTAATGAGCGTAGTAAGGGTATGTGATTTAAGATTTTACCTTCGAAATGGTGGCGGTAACTCATGGATACAAATCGATCGGATGTAAACTCAAAATTATCCATTAAGTTATAGGTAAAGGAGGTATAAAAAGGGGTCTCATTACCTAAGTGATTTCTCAGTAATGGGTAAGGCACATTACCAAACACGTATTCGCCTTCAAGCTTTAAAAATGAGGTGCCAATTTCTCCCATTTTAAATTTTTTTATAAACTCAAACCCAAGTTTTTGGTATTGCAAATCACTATCTATCAAGGGCATGCCTGCAGTAAATTTTAATCTCACAATTGGGAACCGACCAATGCCACCACTTACCCTATCATTATCATCAATTAAATACTTACGATCTTTTGCCCATTCTACCTGCAATCGTGCTTCTGTGGTAGTGATATTAGTTTTAGTTACGTTCTTGCTAGCGATATCTTCATAATAACTAAACTCAAACAATGGGTCGAGCTGGTCGTATCGGAGGGTTAACCGTGTGTTTACATCACGAATTAATTGATTATCGAGCCTAAACTGGATTTTATTATGATCGAAAGGTCTTCGTAATGTGCCTAACCTATTGAAGGCATAAAAAGCTCCTTGATCATTAATATCTCTATAAGCAAAATAAACAGGGTCGATATCATACCTGATTTCTGCGCCCATTTTAACCCATGGTTTTCGAGACAATACATAATCTACCCCTGCCTTATACTTCCATTTTTCGTCTTTAAAACCATAGCCAATTAAACCTTTAAGCACCCACTTTTTGCTAAACTGAAAAGTGGTTTCGCCTCCAAACCCTAAGCGAAGACCTTCGATATCGTTAAAGGATAAGAACAAAGGATATGGACCAATTCTAACCTTATTAAAGCGATAATAACCGCTATAAGCAAATTTGGCGAGGTCGATGTACGTTTTTATGGATGGGATTTTTTTAAGGGTATCCACCATATGAAACACATTTACTTCGCTTTTTGTGAGGCTTTCGTGCCTATTATCTTGCCAATAAAAATCATCACTCATCCGAACTTCCTCATCCATTTCTACCGGTAAGCGGTAAAACGATTCCTTGCGAGGCTGATTAACAACAAAATCTTTATTAGAAATATAAAACTTTACCAATAGGCCAGCTGTTTCAGCAGTAGGCTGAGCCATATCTATTAGCACACGCGTTTTGGAAGGCAGCCAAGGGCCTGCTTTTGATTTTGTTAATTGCTGCTTGATATTAATTTTTTCGATAAAATTAAGGTTGGCTTTTTTGCCAACGGTTACATCAATTTGCTTTAAGGCATACTCATTTTTAGTTATCCAAATAGTGCCTTTAAAGGCAAGGTCATTTTTTCGCTTGGGTTCAAAATCTAAACGATAGGTAAAATCATCGTCTATCATTAAACTATCTATCAAATAGAAATTATAGATCCCCTTCCATCCGTTTGCGAGTGGCGAAACAAATTCTTTTTCGATGATGGTCATATAATTTCGATAGAAATTATACTCTTGGTAGGTGGAACCTACAATTTGAGAGGTAAATGTACCATCAGTTAAACCTAAGCCTGTAACCTTTGTTTTTAAGATATACTCGTGCCGCATATCTGGATTATTGCGCACATAATAATTAGAAATAGCTTCTGAAAAGAAAATAGGCAAAATGGGTCTCCCATTTTCACC
>CAZDQR010000241.1:0-5200 GCA_964507315.1 uncultured Roseivirgaceae bacterium | reverse complement strand
GAAACATGGAAGTTATATTAAAATTAGACATACCAGGATTAGGTTACAAATACGACACAGTAAATGTAAAACCTGGATACGGAAGAAATTTTCTAATCCCTCAAGGACAAGCAATTTTGGCTAATAAAAGCAATCGTAAAATGATTGACGAAAACATTAGACAAGCTGCTCATAAAGCTGAGAAAATGAAAAATGATGCACAAGAACTAGCAAATGGTTTGGAAGCATTAACAATTAAAATTGGAACTAAGGCAGGCGAAAATGGCAAAATTTTCGGAGCTGTTACTTCTAATCAAGTTGCTGAAATATTTAAAACCAATGGGTTTGATGTAGATAGAAGAAGAATTTCTTTTAAAAGCGAAATCAAAACAATTGGAGAGTATGAAGCCACAATTGATTTACATAGAGAAGTTAAAGCGGTAGTTAATTTTTCAGTAGTAGCTGAATAAATTAATTTACTTATAAAGTATTAGGCTGTTCATTAATTTGAGCAGCCTTTTTTTATGTAGATACCTTATATCTAATTTAGATAAAATGAGATGAAGCATTTTATCTAAATTAGTAATGAGTATTAATAAATATTATTTTTACGCTTATGGAATTTAGAACCAACGTAGCCATTAATAAAAGCAGCACACAAATAAACTTGGGCGATAAGTTTGTAACACTTGGCTCTTGTTTTGCCAATTCAATGAGCCAAAAACTTAAAGATTCTAAATTCGATACTTTTAATAATCCGCTTGGTATTTTATACGATCCTAGATCTATTGCAAGAGCCATAAACTTTGCACTAACCGGTAATAGGCCAGATAAGCAAACCTACGTACAAACAGGCAGCCATTTCGCCAACCTACTCACCCACTCCGATATGGATGGGCAATCACAAGAAGCCTGTGCACAACAAATTGATAAACAACTCAACAACTTAAGGTTAAAGCTAAAGGAGGCAGATTGGCTAATTCTTACCCTTGGCACCTCTTGGGTTTATTATCAAAATAGTACAGGTCTGCAGGTTGCCAATTGCCACAAAATTCCTCAGAAAGAATTTAGAAAAGATATGTTAGGATTCGATCGTACACAATTAGTGTACGATAACTTAATTCAGTTTTTAAAGGAGTTTAATCCTAGTTTAAAAATAATTATTACGGTTAGTCCTGTACGTCACACAAAAGATACTCTGGCACTAAATAACTTGAGCAAATCACATTTGTTTTTACTGAGCCATTATTTAGACAAAACGTATGAACACGTACACTACTACCCTGCTTATGAATTATTGGTAGATGAGTTACGAGATTACAGATTCTATAAATCTGATATGATTCACCCTACAGAACAAGCTGTGGATTTTATTTGGAATCACTTCTGCGAATCTTACATAAATACAGACACGATAACTAATTTAAACGAGTTGGAAAAATTGCAAAAAGCGATAACACATAGACCCTTTAATCCTTCTTCTGACAAACATCAAAGCTTTATCAAATCAACACTTAATAAGCTTGAACTGCTGAATAAAAAACTGAACCTTTCATCAGAAATTGAAGAGTTAAAAAGGCAATTGCTCTAATAAAATTTATAGTTTTGATTAATGTCTAATGCAACTCCAAATATGTTTGAACCTACTGCTCGAAAAACATATTTTGTTGATCTAATTCTCCCTGTTCCTATACCTAAGTTATTTACGTATCGCATACCTTATGAGCTAAACAATTCCATTGCAATCGGTCAACGGGTAGTTGTTCCTTTTGGGCCACGCAATGTGTTAACAGGCATAATAAAATCCATTGGAGAAACGCCTCCTAAAGATTATGAGGCTAAGCTTATACTTGATATTCTTGAAGATGTGCCGGCATTTAATAGCTCTATGCTTAAACTTATAGATTGGCTCGGAGCATATTATATGGCTAACCCTGGCGATGTGCTAAACATAGCACTACCTGCTGGGCTTAAAGTTAGTTCAGAATCAATTGTGCAACTAAACCCAAATTATACAGCAACTAACAATCTTGCGATTGATGAGGAATTTCTAATTGAATATTTACAAAAAAACGATCAAATTGCGTATCAAGAGATACCAAACCTTGTAGGCAAAAAAAGTATTAGCAAGCTTATCAAAGCTTTACTTAACCGAGAAGCCATTATACTATATGATAAAGTAAAAGAGCGCTTTGCTCCTAAATCCTCTAAATACATACGGATTAACCCTAGTATTTTAAAAAAAGATACAGAATTACAATCCATATTTGAAACCCTCGCTTCCAAACCAAAACAGCAAAATGTATTAGTTACTTACCTCAAATTACTACCTGTATTAGAAAACTTTGCATTAAATGAGAAAGGTGTAAAAAAGAAAGAACTTATCGCGAATGGCTGCTCTGCCAGCTCATTAAAAACATTAGAAATAAACAATATTATTCAATCTTTTGATGTGCTTGAATCACGGTTTGAGCAAAATCTCGAAACGGTTCCAAGCTTTTCTCTATCTATAGATCAGCAAGCCGCATTCACAAATATTCTTGCTGCATTTGAAAAAAATACCATTGCCTATTTACATGGTGTAACAGGAAGTGGAAAAACAGAAATTTACATAGAGTTGATTAAAGAAGTACTCAGTAATGGAGAACAAGTGCTTTTTTTAGTGCCAGAAATTGCACTTACCACACAATTAGTAATTCGATTAAAAAAAATACTAGGATCTAAAGTAGGTGTTTACCATTCTAGGTTCTCCGATAACGAACGCGTTGAAGTTTGGCAGGGAGTACAAACAGGTAAATTTGATTTTGTAATTGGTGTACGGTCCTCACTTTTTTTACCCTTCGATAATTTAGGCCTCATTATCATAGATGAAGAGCACGAACCCAGCTATAAGCAAGAAAACCCATCGCCTAGGTACCATGCTAGAGATGCTGCTTTAGTGTTAGCACATATTCATCATGCTAAAGTAGTGATGGGCTCAGGCACGCCTTCCATTGAATCTTATTACCAAGCAATGCTTGGCAAATACCAATTAGTTAACCTAACTAAAAGATTTGGTGGCTCCATAATGCCTATAATAAATACGGCCGATGTAACCAGGGAAAAGAAAAAGAAAACAATGAAGGGCCATATAACCCAGCAATTATATGAAGCCATTACCACAACACTTGAGCAAAATAAACAAGTAATTATATTTCAGAATAGACGAGGTTATGCACCTTATATGAATTGCACAATTTGTGGATGGACACCACAGTGTAACCGATGCGATGTAAGTTTAACTTATCATATGTATCAGAATGAATTACGCTGCCATTATTGCGGCCATGCCGAAGCTCTTCCTCCAGCTTGTGAAGAATGCAGCTCAACAGATATTCGTACTCATAATTATGGCACGGAACAATTAGAAGAAAGCCTGCAACTACTGTTTCCAACTAGTAAGGTTGCAAGAATGGACCAAGACACAACGCGTGGAAAGCACAGTTTTGAGAAATTAATAGAAGATTTTACCGATAATAACATTGATATTTTAGTGGGCACACAAATGGTTGCTAAAGGCTTAGATTTTGAAAATGTTCAGTTAGTAGGAATTTTTGATATTGATAGGATGATTCATTTTCCAGATTTTAGATCAGCCGAAAGAACCTATAATTTAGCAACCCAAGTAGCAGGCAGAGCCGGTAGAAGAAAAATACAAGGAGAGGTAATTATCCAATCTTTTAATCCTACCCAAGATTTAATAAAATACATTATCAACCAAGACTATAAAGCCTTTTACACCAACGAAATAGAAGAAAGAGAGCTGTTTTATTACCCTCCGTTTGTAAGGCTAATAAAGCTAACACTCAGGCATAAAGAAGCAGATATTACGAAGAACTCTGCAACTATGCTTGGTGAGCTACTTACTAAAAATCTTCCTCCATCATTAAAAATATACGGACCTACAGAACCTGTTATAGCAAAAGTTAGAAATAAATATTTATATGAAATATTAATTAAAATACCTCGAGAGGAGAAAAATCTAAACAAGCTAAAAACAGTAGTTTGGAAGAGTAGTCAGCAGGTAATTATAAACAAAGAGTTTAAAGGTGTGCAAGTTCTCTTTAATGTAGACCCAACTTAAATTTCAAAAAGTAACCAGAGCCTCAAAAGTGACATTTATCACATTACTTAGGTAACTTAAGTCACTTAAAACTAGCTATTATGTCATAATCCACAACAAAAGACACTCGTACTTTTGTAAAAAACAATCATCAAATTTTTAAGATTATGAAAAAGTACTTTTTACAATTTTCCATGATGCTTTTGTCAACAGTTGTATTCTCACAAGCAGGTCATGTGATGCAAGGTGTTGGAGCAGTTAATATGTCAATGGGTGGTGCAGCAACTGGTCAGCCCATAGATATTTCCGGTGCTCTGCAATGGAATCCGGCTTCTATTTCAACATTTGATAGTAATATCATCAAAGTAGACTTGGGATTATTCTTTTCATCACCAGAATTATCATCTTCAATTCCTGCCGATTTTATGTTTGTTGGCGCTCCTGCTGTTAGCGGGACTACTGCAGATGAAAGAGGAACATCGCCTATGCCAGCATTAGCAATCGTTTGGGGTAATGAAGACAGTAAACATACTTTTGGAGCTTCAGTATTTGGTATAAGTGGATTTGGTGTAACCTTTCCACAAGAAACAAATCTACCAGTAGACGCCAGTGGAAACCCTAACCCAAGTTGGAATCCAACTAATTCAAATCCTATTACCTACCCACAAAACATGAATGGGTTTGGTCTAATTGAATCTGATTACTTGTTATTGCAAATAGGAGCAACATGGGCATACGAGATTTCCGATAAATTTTCGGTTGGCGTAGAACCAACTTTTAATTATGCTAGCCTATCGCTCAAACCCAATCCAACATCTAATCCTTCAGCAGCAGGTTACCCAAATGCAGAAAAAGCTTCTGCCACTGGATTTGGTGCTCAATTTGGTCTTTTCTTTGATTCAGGTAATGGATTTAAAGCCGGGGCCTCTTATAAAACTGAACAGTTTCTTAGTGCGCTTGAGTTTGAAAACACTTACTTGGATGGAACAACTGGCACAAACTCGTTTACTATGAATTATCCTGCCATTATTTCAATAGGCTTGGGGTACTCAACCGAAACATTTGACATTGCTGCTGACTACAGATTTGTAGATTATGAAAATACTGATGGATTTGGAG
>CAZDQR010000240.1:0-5229 GCA_964507315.1 uncultured Roseivirgaceae bacterium | reverse complement strand
CAAAGGCTAACTCCGTATTCTCAAATGAATCAATCGATATTTTAGTCATACTACTAGTACATTATATGGCAAATATACTGCACGATTTGCAGTTTATTCTATGAGAAAAACCTATAATTATTAGAAGATTATTACCTTTGAAAATCCCCAATAAATACAGACAAAATGGATTTAAATCTTCCCAATTATATTGAAATCACTAAGAATACCGAACAATATATTGATAGCTTTTTAGCAGAGAATTCTTATTCAACCATTTTTATACTTGTTGATGAAAATACGAAAGAAAAATGCTTGCCAATTATTAGGGAAAGTGTAAAAAAAGCAATCTCCATTGAGATTAAAAGCGGGGAAGAACACAAAACACTAGAGACTTGCGGCCATATTTGGCAGGCCTTTACAAATGCCAATGCAGATAGAAATGCCTTGCTAATAAATTTAGGTGGCGGTGTTATTGGCGACATGGGAGGTTTCTGTGCAAGCACCTATAAGCGAGGTATTGATTTTATAAACATACCTACGACATTATTATCGCAGGTTGATGCAAGTGTAGGAGGTAAACTTGGTATTGATTTTAATGGGCTAAAAAATCATATAGGGCTCTTCAAATTACCAAAAAAGGTAATCATCGACCCTGTTTTCTTAGACACCCTCCCATTAAACCAAAAGACATCGGGTTTTGCAGAAATGTTAAAACACGGGTTTATTAAGGATAGCAGGCACCTAAAAGAGCTCGCTCAACTAGATATTGAAACGACTGAATGGCTACCTTTTATTGCTAAATCTGTGGCCATTAAAAATGCGATTGTAACAGCCGACCCATTAGAAAAAAATGAGCGTAAATACTTGAATTTTGGGCATACCATTGGCCATGCCGTAGAAACTTACTTTCTAAATAACAACTTACCCATGCTGCATGGCGAAGCGGTTGCCATTGGTATGATAACCGAAGCATATCTATCTCAGCAAAAGCTCGGATTAAGCAATGAAGAGACTATTGACTTAATAAAAATAACTGATACTTATTTTAAAAAAAGACTAATACCGACAATTGGCATGGAAGAAATCTTGTCTAATTTAGATCAAGATAAAAAAAATATAAACTCAGAAATACAGGCTGTGCTATTATCAGAAATAGGAAAAGCTCAGCACTCGGTAGAGATCACCAAAAAAGAAGTTAAAGAAGCATTGGCATTTTATAATGCTAAATAAACCGTTTATCGGTTCGTTTAAAGTTTTTTAATTCGCTTAATTGGTCATTTAGCGAATCTCGTAAATCGGAAGTTTTTTCGCTTAAATTTTTAAGGGAGTCTTTCCCTAATTTACTTATAGCAAAAGCGGTTACAGCTGCTCCTGCTAGTAAGCCAAGTGTAAGTTTAGTTTTTGTTGATGACATACGTTTTGGTTGTTTAATCTTATAGCACAAAATAAAACCTAAAAAGGTTCAATACAATATACGCAAAATATTAAATAAAGATTCAAGTAATCTTTAGGTTTGCACAAATTTTATAACGCTTGAAAAAAGAAATACATATATCGTACCAACATAAATCTACCGATTTAGGTAAAATTCAAATACCGGGCTCCAAAAGCGAAAGCAATAGGGCATTATTAATCAATGCCTTATGTAATACTCCTGGTGAGATAAAAAATTTATCATCGGCAAGAGATACACAACTAATGCAGGCTTTGCTTAACAGTAAAGAGGATAAAATTAATGTGATGGATGCAGGTACAGTAATGCGATTTTTAACTACCTACTTTGCTTTAACCCGCCAAACTAAGCTAATGACTGGTACTGCACGCATGCAAGAACGCCCCATTAAATTATTGGTAGATGCCTTACGAACTCTTGGTGTTAACATTGATTACAAAAACGAAGATGGCTACCCTCCACATCAAATTATTGGCTTTAATAAACAAAAATCCAATGCAGTAAGCATTGATGGCTCCATTAGTAGCCAGTATTTATCTGCTTTATTAATGCTTGCTCCAACACTTGAGCAAGGCCTTACACTTAAAGTAGAAAATGGTGCTACTAGTAAGCCGTATTTACTAATGACCATTGAGCTAATGAAACACTTTGGCGTAAACGTGGAGATTGAAACAGATCAATACAGTATAGTAAAAAGCACCTATACTTTTAAAGAATTTACGGTAGAACCCGATTGGAGTAGTGCAAGCTATTGGTACAGCATTTTTGTTTTATCTCGAGCAGAAAGATTAGAGCTACTGGGCTATAGAGATAACTCTTTACAGGGCGATAGTGCTCTCGTTAAACTTATGGAGCCCTTTGGAGTTAAAACCACTTTTAATAAAAATGGAGCTTTACTCACCAAGCAAAAAGAACAATTGCCTACTTCTATTAATTTTATCAACAACCCAGATTTAGCTCAAACTTTTGCAGTGATTTGTGCTGCCAAAGAACACAAGTGCATTTTTACTGGTTTACACACCTTAAAAATTAAAGAAACAGATCGGATAATGGCTATTAAAAATGAGCTTCAAAAATTTGGTGCTGATTTTATCGAAGATGGTGAACAATGGACAGTTATTCCTCCTACCGGCAACTGGAAAGAAAACACAGTATCTATTAACACGTACCACGATCATCGAATGGCAATGGCATTTGCCCCTTTAGCTTGTGTAATGCCCAGTATTATCATAGAAGCACCAGAGGTAGTTAACAAATCCTACCCTAGCTATTGGAGTGACTTGGCTTTGACAGGATTTAATATTGACAATTAGCACCCAAATAAAAATGCAATAGTTACTGCATATAAGTTACTCGTATCCCATTTTTGCAATCCAATAAATACATTATGACAATTACAATCCCTCAATTTAAGCTAGTAGCCATTTTAGAAGGCATATCCTTTCTTTTACTTTTAGGCGTTGCTATGCCATTAAAATATGTTTGGGGCTTTGCAGAAGCCACAAAAGTAATTGGCATGGTGCATGGGCTCTTGTTTATTGCCTATGTTATTATGGTAATTTTAATAAGAGAACAGCTTAAATGGAATATTAAAACAACCTTGCTTGCTCTCATTGCATCGGTACTCCCTTTCGGCCCTTTTGTGGTGGATAGAAAGTTATTGAAGTAAATTAGTTATAACATAACGCTCGGACAATATGTCCGTAGGACTAAATTACGAATAATTAAGATAACCCACTTAGACATATATTTGATTTGAATCAAAGCAAAACATAGCATTACCTAAAGCAAATATATGGCGGAATTAGCAGATAGAGATGGACTTTAACGCATACTCCCTATGGCATTATAGTTTATGTTGTGTGTCCGTTTCTATTCAAATATTCTTGTTTTAAATAATTTTTTCAGCTCGCTAAAATTTTGTTTCGGAGTTTTACAAATATAAATTCTTTGATAAAGCTCCTCTTCTGTGTTGGCATAGGGATTATAAATACTTTTAACCAATTCAACTTCTTCAAAGTAAGGAAGAAAAAAATCGCCAACTTGATAGCTTAATGCAATAATTGTATTCGGCATTTCCCCTGTAGGTGCCCAATTGTAAAAACTTCCGTGATAGGAGAATGCTTTAGGAAGATTGTATGGTTTTCCTAATATATTCACTGCACCTGCTTGCGCATAATTCTTCGCCCATATCATACTGTTTTCTGTCTCCTTTTCTGATAAGCTGTTGTAGGTGCTTTCCAATTCCTTTAGGGTTGTTTTCCATTTTTCTTGAGTATAATATTCATCATATTCAATGCCATATTTCCCTCCTTTAATCTCTTTTTTCTCAAATGGATATATGGTGTCAATGTAATGACTAAAACCATAAACAGGCATTCCGAAAGGTATAAGTATTGCTCCTAATGTTAACAAAATAGAAATGGGATAGAATACCCATTTCCTTTTATTAAAAACTACTTGATCCCAAAATATCGCGCCAAAAGGGAGCAAGGTTAGTATAATGGGGTAGAAATAATATTGTTTGCCATTTTTATAAAATAATAGTAGAAATGACAACGCAATAACTATTGATAATGTGCGGATGATTTCTTTGTTTTTTGTTTTAATCAAATAAATAATTGAAGGAATAATTAGCAACAAGGATACTATAGGATTAACTGCCAGGAGTAACTTTATTAGATTTTTACTCCTGCTTACTGTATCTAAATGCATTTCATAGAGTCTGTCGAACATTTGAATCACAGGAAAATCATTTGCGATTTGCCAAACTATATTCGGCAAAATACATATAGTAAACAGAATAATATTTAGCCAAATTTTTTGCTTAATAAGAGCTGTTCGAGTTCTACTAAATAGTAACAGTCCTGTTAGCCCAAATAAAAAGAACACGCTATCATATTTTGTTAAAAAACCCAAAACGCAAAATAGGGTAAGTAGCCACAACGATTTTTTATCTAAGTATTTAATGAACCGCACTAATTGATAAAAACCTAATGTCCAAAACAACTGACTAAAAACAACTGGCTGAAAAAGCTGTTGAGAACGTCCAAAACTAGGAGCTACAATAATTGCTAGCAGTACTAAGAATACAGCTTTATTTCCCCCACCTAATTCTAAGGTGGTTTTGGCAACAACAATGAGAATTAATAGGCTAGCTATGTGGGAAAACAGATGGTGAACAAAAACAGAATTTGACGAAAGAAGGTTTTGAATAAATGCTAAAACGGCTATTAAAGGAGGGAATTCCATATAGCCAAAAGCTAGATGTTTTCCTGTTTCAATATGTAGTAACTCATCTCCTTGAAATCCAGAATGCCTATCCGTAACGAGGTGCAATGCTAGTTTTAAAATAATAAAAAACAAGACTATCAGTTTGGTTTGCTTACTCATTTTCAATTACTCAGTATATTCTTTAGAATGGAACACAACGCTTAGGCTAAGAAATCGTAGGGGAGTTTGAAACTCTGCCCTTTCAGTTTAGTACTTAGCCAAAGCAAATATTTTTATAATTAAGTTTCTTTTTTCAATATCAAAATTTTGGTTTGGCGGTTTTCAATCAAAGCTCTGAACTTTCAATTTGCCACCAAAACCCCTATATTTTTTAACCATTGTTGCCATTTCGTTATTTTCCATGTTGTCTGCATAGCGTTGGAAAAAGTTATACTCTTTGACAAGTTTTTGCTTGTGCAGTTGGCTTTTCGAGCGACTTGGCAATGTGTATGACTTTGTGCGTTGACTATTTATTTCCTCCTTTTAATTTCTTAGTCAGTTTACTTAAATCATCTTCTAAC
>CAZDQR010000239.1:0-5283 GCA_964507315.1 uncultured Roseivirgaceae bacterium | reverse complement strand
TATATAGCCTTTAAAGTTGTTCCTGCAGAGTACAAGCAAGAGCTTGCTTTTGTGCATTTTGCATTGATGGGGCCATCTTTTGCTATCTTTTTACTAAATTTTTGGGGTATATTTGGTCGTATTTTTGACCTTAGGCAATCTAAAAGAATAATTGGTGGAATTGATACAGGGCAGCTAGTTGCTGCCATTATTACTTTCTTTATAGTGGGTTCTGGTATTTTAGTTGCTCCAGATACTTTCGATTTTTTATTCGTAGGAGCAATAAGTATTTTTAGTGCGCTCATATTCTTAACTCTTATCTTAAATAAATTTAATCTTGAATCGGTTCTAACAGGCATAGAAAATAAAAAAACAGTGCCAATTGTAGAAATGTTTAAAGATAGGTATGTGTTATTATTGGCTGGGTTTATAACATTTTCAGTGTTCGCATTTTTACTTATAGAAAACAGTTATTTAACTGTGCTAACCATTCAGTATCCCGATACACCGCAAGGAAAAACCGAGTTAACCCAATTTTTAGGATGGTTTAACGGAGCAATTCTCATTCTTAGCTTTATTTTTCAAACTTTTTTTAATGATAAAATTATAGCCGATTATGGCCTAAAAATATCGTTAATGATATTGCCAATAATTATTGGTGTAATTACACTTATTATTATAGGAACCTCCTTTATAGTTGGGTTTGACCCCGGAGGAAGTGGATTTTACATATTCTTTGTTTTTATAGCCATTAGTAAGCTATTTGTAACTTTTTTAAGAGAAGCACTAGAAAATCCTACCTATAAAATTTATTTTATGACTTTGAAATCAAATATTAGGTTTGATATTCAAACGAAGGTTGAGGGAGTAGTAAATGAATTAGCGAAAGCCTTAACAGCAGCCGTGATTTTAGCAGTTGGGCTCATCCCTTTTTTCGAAACGATTTATTTTTCATACTTAATAGTAATAGTGGTTATTGGCTGGGTTATTATGGCTAGTAAACTATATTCGGAGTATAGAAACAGACTTCGAAAAAATCTTGAATCTAAGCAAATTAATATTGAAGAAATTGATGTGCTGTATGAATCTGTGATTAGCACAATCCAAAATAATTTGCTTAATGATAACGTGGGGTTATCTGTGTTCTCTTTTAAATTATTAGAAAAAATAAATCCTAATTATGTAAATAGTTCTTTAAATACACTTATGAGGCATCCCAAACCAATGGTTAGGGATTTTGCACAGGATAAGATGAATGAAATTAAAGGACTTTCAGTTTCTGATAAGTACATTGTAGCATCTAGTCAAAAAGATGTAGAAAAAGGTCGCAATAAATTATCATCATCAGATCTAATTAATTTATTAACAAGTGGAGATATTTCTTTAAAAAGGATAGCTAGCTTGTGCAAGTCGGAAGTAGAGCAAGACAGGCAGTATGGGGCAGAGTTAATTGGTAATATGGAGTCGAACAAAGCCGTATTCTATTTGGTGGAGTTATTAACTGATTATGATTTAAAAGTTAGAATTGCAGCTATAAAAGCTGCTGAGAAAAAACACTCCTATGAAATTTTAATGGCTCTAATAGAAAATCTTACATCTTCAAGGTTTTCTAATTTTGCTAAAAGTGCATTGGTGAGAATAGGCGAGGATGCTTTAAAGCCATTAGATAACAGTTTTCATAAATCTGGCCAAGATGCCAAGCTAATGGTAAAAATTGTGCAGCTAATGGGCCGAATTGGAGGCGACACTGCCTTGCAATTATTGTGGTCTAAAATTGATTTTCCAGATAAAATAATATCATCACAAGTTATTATTTCATTAAGTGAGGCTGGATTTAAAGCTGATATTGGACAAATGACACGTATAAAGTACTCAATTGAAAGTGATATTGGCGACATCGCGTGGAATTTGGCTGCGTCTTTAGAAATTCCTCGAGATAAGTATTCAGAGTATCTAGGGGAGTCTTTAATAGAAGAAAATGTGAATGATATAAAACATATCTATACATTGCTCTCTATGTTATACGATCCTGCGTCAATTCATTTGGTAAAACAAAATTTAGAAAGTGGTACTAGTGAGGGTATTACCCTCGCTATTGAAATGCTAGATGTGCTGCTTTCTGAAGACCTTAAAAATAAAATAATCCCTGTATTAGACGATATATCAACTGTTGAAAAAACTAAAAAGCTAGAACCGTTTTACCCTCGAGTAGAATTAACTTCTATGCAAGTAATGAAATTTTTGTTAAATAGAGATTTCACACAAAGCAATAGGTGGACCAAGTGTTGTGTGCTTTACCATATGGGGGCACAAAAAAAGAAAATTTATACGAATGATATAATAGCCAATTTATTTAATCCTGATGTAATGATTAAACAAATGGCAGCCTGGGCTTTATTTCAATTAGACGAAGCACTTTTTAATGAACACATCGTTCGGTTAGATGAAGAGTTTCAAATGGTTTGCTCCAAAAGGATTCAAGATAAAAAAGAACTTGGAAAAGGCTCTTTAGTATTTGAAAAAACACTTTTTCTTAAATCTATGAATGTATTTAATAGGGTGCCAAGCCTTGATTTAAGTTACATGGCAGATTCGATGGAGGAGAGAAATATTGATATTGGAGATGCTCTTAGTTTAAGTACCGAATTAGCAAATGCATTTATCATTGTTGTTACAGGCAATTTGAGCTATTACTTAGAAGATGAAGTTAAAACCAATATAAAAGAAGGGGAGTTTATTGGTGAATTAGTACTGGATGAAAAGGCATTAGAAACGGCTATGGTTGTGGCCAATAAAAACACCAAACTTTACATTATAGATAAGGATTTATGGCACGATTTATTAGCCGATAATATTTTATTTGCACAATCAGTGGTGAGTAACCTAACTGCTTAAAACTTCATAAAAGGATTATTATTATTATTTTAGCGCTATTTTATTTAGTTTAGTGGCTACATAACCAATCGCATCAACCAAACTTAAAGGTGTTAAACTATAGTTTACATAGATCAGAAGCGGAAGAAGAATTATTTGAATCAGAATTATCCGCTTCTAATCAGCTTGAAAATCCTTTTCCTGGCCTTAGGCCCTTTGGGATAGATGAATGCCATTTATTCTTTGGTAGAGAAGATCAGGTTGATGAAATCTTATTAAAACTTTCTCAAAATAGATTTATTTCGCTACTTGGCTACTCTGGGAGTGGAAAGTCTTCTTTAATGCATTGTGGAGTAATTCCAATTTTGTATGGCGGGTTTATGACTAACCAAGGTCCTAATTGGAATGTTGTTGTATCTAGACCAGGTGGTAGTCCCATTCAAAACCTTGCTGAAGCTCTATTACAAAAAGCAGCTGTGCCTGCTATTAATGAGGAAGATAATGCGATAAAGCACAAGGTAATTACTGCTTTATTAAAAACAGGGTCTAAAGGCCTTGTGGATATTGCCAAGCATTATAAAACAATAACTGGCGAGAACTTACTGATTTTAATTGATCAGTTTGAAGAATTATTTCGATTTGCAGAACAAAGTGCTGATAACAAAAATGAGGCAGCTCAGTTTGTAAATCTCCTTATTGATGCTATTGAGCAGGATGAGGTTCCTATCTACGTTGCCACAACTATGCGCTCCGATTTTATAGGAGAAAGTGCTCATTATGGGCGGTTAATAGATCACATAAACAAGAGTAGTTACGTTATCCCTTTAATGACAAGGCAGCAAAAGCGCATTGCCATAGAAGGTCCAATTGCGGTTGGTGGAGGTAGAATCTCTGATAGATTGGTAAATCGTTTATTGCAAGAGATTGGTGATAATCAAGATCAACTACCAATTATGCAGCATGCGCTTATGCGTACTTGGGAGTATTGGATTGAGAATAGGGAGCAAGGCGAAGAAATCGATATAAGGCATTATAATGCCATTGGGAAAATATCAGACGCACTTTCATTGCACGCAGATGAAGCATACGATGAATTAACTGATAAAGGAAAGAGGATAGCTGAGGTGCTTTTTAAAGCATTAACAGAAACAGGTGAGGATAATTTTGGCATTAGACGAAGAAGTTCAATAAAAGAAATTGCCTCCATTGCAGCGGTATCTCATATAGAAGTAATTGATATTGTTGAGCATTTTAGAAAACCGGGTAGGTCGCTCTTAATGCCTGCATTACCTATTCAATTGTCTTCTGACTCTGTGTTAGAAATTTCGCACGAAAGTTTAATGCGTATTTGGACGAGGTTACGCATTTGGGTAGAAGAGGAAACGGATTCTGCTAAAATGTATTCTCGTATTTCAGAAGCAGCTGAAATGCACCAAGTTGGTAGAAGTGGGCTTTGGCGACCACCAGATTTACAGTTGGCTCTAAACTGGCAGAAAAAGCAGTTGCCTACAAGGCAATGGGCCGAGCGTTATAATGAAGCGTTTGAGCGAGCCAATGTATTTTTAGAAACAAGTAAGGTTTCGTATGAAGCTGAACAAAAAAGTATAGAACTAAAGCAAAAGAGAGATCTAAAAAAAGCGAAGGTAATGGCTTTGATATTTTCTTTTGCTGCAATTATAGCTATTGCTATGTTTGTTTTTGCTATCCAACAAAGAATAGAAGCAGAAGCCGGTAAAATTGCAGCTGAAGCTGGGAAACAAGCTGCTGAAAAGGCTACAGAACGAGCGATAACTTCTGAAAAGAATACTCAAATAGCCTTATATCAGGCCGAACTTAAAACCCAAGAAGCAGCTGAGGCAAATGCTAAACTAACATCAAAAATTTCGGAATTAAAGAGGGCATACATTACTGTAAAAAATAGTGAAATAAAAGCCAATGAGGCCACAATTATAGCGCAAAACGAAAGGGATTATTCCAATATTCAGCGAAGAATAGCTGATTCATCAAATAATGTGGCAAGAGAGAAAACGGCAGATGCATACCGTGGATTAATACTTACTGTAGCACAATTTCTGTCTACAAAATCCTTACAAGAGCCAGATAAAGATTTAAAAGGATTATTGGCACAACAAGCCTACCAATTTAATAGAGAGTACAAAGGAGATGAATATAATAAGTTTATTTATGATGGACTTTATGGTGCTATGTCAAATTTTGTTGGGCCAGATTATAATACCTTTAGTGGCCATGTAGGAGCAGTAAAAGGACTTGCATTTGGTAAAAACGATAATTTTTATTCGGTTTCTAGTGATGGAACAATTGGGAAATGGAATATAGCTGCTGACCAAGCAAGCTTTGCTCCAATTGGATTACCTCATAATTACCCATTAAGAGATATATCGGTAAGTAAGAATGATGAGTGGCTCGCTG
>CAZDQR010000238.1:0-5289 GCA_964507315.1 uncultured Roseivirgaceae bacterium | reverse complement strand
GTCTATCGCTCGAAGGATTTTACTTCTATTAGTTGGCTTGTTGATTCAAAAGAACATCCTTTAATAAGATATGCATAACCCAAATCGGTGAATTGCATTTATGGCTGTTAAATGGAAATATCTTGTTGTTAATTGTCTTCGAATAATATTAATTCGGAACGCTACTCTACGTTAAGCCACAAATTCGGAGTGCGACTTAGAGTAGCGTTCCGAATGCCCGATAGGATGCTTATTGATAATTGAATTACCTTAACGTAAAAATCCTCCGAACTGATAGCTTTTATGTCTATCGCTCGAAGGATTTTACTTCTATTAGTTGGCTTGTTGATTCAAAGGAACAGCCTTTTAGAAAATATACATAACCTAAATCGGTGAATTGCCTTATTGCGCGTTAAATGAACTAAAATAGGTTGTAAATGGCGTTATTATCCAAACACCACCAACGAATTAAGCTTTTACCCATTTAAAAGTTAAGGTTCGGTAATCCATTAACTTTGAACTAACCCTTCATATATGAATCAAAATTTTTAATGTAATCATCAAGATTTTCAGTTAGCATTTTTCTGTATTCCTCCACAAAATATTCAATTGTTTCCTTTTTTTGCTCCCTCATCTCATCTCCATTGTTAAAGCTGTATGCATTCATCCAAGAGTTAAATCGTGTTGTGCTGTACATCATTGAAGCACTAACCTTTCCTAAGGGAATATCCTTTGAAATTGCTTATTTGAAAGCTCAATGTGCTCATCAGCCCTTTTGTAAAATTCGTTATCAACCATGTTCTTAATTCCAATTTTTATAAAAATCTATTTATCCTAAAATTTTTAATTTATGAGGTCAGCTATTCAAGTAATTGATAAGTAGATGCTTCATTAGTTATCCTCAAATTGCTTTTCAAGTTTTCCATGCTCTTCAAGATCGCGTATAATTTGTTTGTCTAAGGGAGTTTCTTTAATTACATTATAATTATCCCAAAAAGTCTTATTGTAATTTTTGTGCTGGTATTGTAGTCCGTAATGTTTCATTTTGCGAGCACTCGAAACCCAGTTGGGGTCTTTATCATTAATATTATTAATTAACAGTTCTTGAAATAGTTGTGTAGTTTGCTCGGGTTTTCCTGATTCAGTATTATACCAAACATTTTTGTATTGGGTTCTAATGTACTTTAAATAGAGCCTTCCATTATGAGGTTCAAATTCAATTAGTTTATCTAACCTCATTACATTATTTAGAAGTTTTCTATTTTTTCTATATTCAAAAATTGGCTCAACTCCATTTCCATAGCCGAATTCTAACCTAATTATACCATAGGTTACTGGGTCTATAAACACCTTTAAGTTGTAACCAGGTTGATCTATAAACAGTAAGTATAGTTGCCTGTTATCTGCACCTATAAATATTGTTCGCTGTAGTAGTTGGTAAAATAATGCTTCATCATTAAAAGATCTGTATTTTATATTATTATCCAGTAATAGATCCTCTAATAAATTATATTGTTCAAAATATTTAGCATAAGCGAAGTCGTAATCGTAACTTTTTCTAATTTCTTTAATCGCTACTCTCTCTCTCACCTTGGTGTAATCTCTTGGTGCGTCATAGTCCTTATCATAGATTGTAATGGCCGCCTCTAGGAGTGAAACATATTTTCCTCCTACCATTTTTACATCTCTATAAAAACCTTCCATTTCGGCAGGTTGCATCGGGTAGTTTTGGGTGATTCTGTTTAATGCAATTTTAAAAATATCTCCGGCTGTTAAGGAGTCTGTAACTAATACTTCACTTAAATAAGTGGAGCTTTTCTTTAGTTTAAAACTGTTGATAGATTCCGCTTTGGTTACAGGTGCTCTATAACTTTCATAGCCAATCATAGAAATTTGAAAAGTTTTGGCAATAAATTCACCAGGAATGTGAAAATCAAACTCACCCTTAGCATTTGATATTGTGCCAATAGGAATTCCTATTAAGCCAACAGTAGCATACGTTAATACCTCTCCGGTTTCACTATCGGTAACAGTGCCAGATACCGTAATGGTTTTATCTTGGCCATAAGCACCAATAGTGCAAATTAGTAGTGAAAGAATAAGAAAAAGCTTTTGCATAATTAAAATTGATACTAAATAACGTAATCTATTACTGTTATCATAATAGAGTTAACTTTGGTCACTAAATTTTATTTAATTTGATAAAACAGTTTACGATATCAACCATTTGGGGCAGGTCCTTTTTAATCCTATGCCTCTGGTTTACATTAATTTTTGGCATTGGCGTTACGTTTCAGTACCTTATGTTTCGCCCTTTTCCTTCCACTATAATAAACGGTATTTTATTAAATATATCGGTTTGTTTTATGGCTTGGGTGGCATGGCAATGGTCTTCGTTATTATTTAAACGAAGAGTTGTTATTCAAATTGCGGGTCATTTGTTTGGGGTGATTATTTCGTTTATTATACTAGCTTCAGTGAGCTATTTTTTTGAATATTACTTAGACGATTTTACTTCTTTTGAAGAATGGCAAGAATATTTGCTTGAGCAGCTTGGTGTGGCTTCTATGCAGTATAACTTGCAATATGTTACTTCTATTACGGTGTATTATATTATAAGATATATTGAAACTATAAAAGAAAACGAGAAGGATAAAACAACGCTTGCTATTGCAAATAACCAAATGCAAATGGCGTTACTGAAATCGCAAATAAATCCACATTTTTTATTTAATACACTCAATAGTATTAGTACCTTAATGGGGGTTGATAAAATTAAAGCTCGCCAAATGATGTCTATGTTATCGGAAGTAATTAGGTATGCCTTAGATTCAAACGACCAGCCTTCCATTGCTTTATCGGAGGAGTTGAGCTTTATTCGTAATTATATTAACATCCAACAAGTACGGTTTGGCGAACGTTTAATTTATAAGGAGGACATAGATATTAATTGTTTAGGTGTTGAATTACCACCTATGGTTTTACAGCCGCTAGTAGAAAATTCTGTTAAACATGGCATTTCGCCAAAGGAAGATGGAGGCACTATAACACTACGGATTTATCTTAAAAACAATGTCGTATATTTTGAGATAAATGATGATGGAGTTGGAATAAATAATAACTCTGAGTACGAAACAAGTAGCTCTGGCGTTGGTTTAAAAAACTCGAACGAGCGGCTTGTTAATATGTTTAATTATAAATCTAGGTTAAAAACCAATGCTTCTGAAGATGGCTATTCAGTAAACTTTGAAATACCATGGAAAAAACAATAAGCTGTATAGTAATAGATGACGAACAGTTGGCACGCCAATTTGTAATTGAATACCTGCAAGATTTTGAGCAAATAGAAATTATTGCAGAATCGGGAAGGGCAAGTGAGGCCATTAAATTAATTAATGATAAAAAGCCAGATTTGATTTTTTTAGATGTGCAAATGCCAGGCAAGGATGGGTTTGAGGTGTTAGAAAAAATCAGCCATGAGCCATTTGTGATTTTTTGCACTGCTTATGACAAGTATGCCATCAAAGCGTTTGAGAAAAACACGATTGATTATTTATTAAAGCCCTTAGATAAAAACAGATTCGATTTAGCGGTGAGTAAAGCTATCGAGCGTATAAATAATAACGACAAAAACTTTGAGCGCTTAATTGATGAAATTTCGCAGCAGCAATCACAATCATATACAGCCAATCTTTTTGTTCAAAAATCTGAGAAATTAGTAAATTTGGCTGTTTCAAGTATTATTTGCTTAGAGGCTTCTGGCGATTATACCATTATTTCAACTGCCACAGATCAATTTGTAAGCTCATCGGGCATATCAAAATTAGCAACTCGGTTAGACCCAACTATTTTTATTCGAATACACCGATCTACAATTATAAATATTAACCATTTACAGGAGCTTGAGAAGCACGCCAACGGAGGTCTATCAGTGGTAATGGTAAATAAAAAGGGGTACTCCGTGAGTCGATCGTATGCTAAAACAATCAGAGAAATGATTATTTAGTGCTTACTCTTTAATCTGAAGCACAATTTTTCCTTTATTTTTATTGGACTCCATATAAAGATGGGCTTCTTTTATGTTGCTCCAATCAAAAGTAGAATCAATCACAGGCACTACTTGTTTTGATTTAAAAAGAGGCATTATCTCTTTTATAAATAGCTGGATTAGAGTTTTTTTATAGTCTAGAGAACGAGCCCTAAGTGTTGTTCCTTTAATAGAGACTCTTTTTTTAAGGATAGGGTAGAGGTTAACTTCCTTCAATTTAAACCCACCCATTACAGAAATCATCATTAAGGTTCCATCTAAGGCAATGCATTCTAAATTTTGCTTAAAGTAAGGAGCGCCAATAAAATCAAGAATAATGTCTGCTCCTTTGCCTTTAGTAACGGTATTTACTTCTTCCGCAAAATTTTGACGTTGGTAATTAATGGTTAAGTCGGCTCCCAAGTTTTTACAAATGTTTAGCTTACTTTCAGAAGAAGTTGTTATTACTTGGCAATGGGTTGCTTTAGCTAATTGAATGGCTGCAGTGCCAACTCCACTCGCTCCAGCATGTATTAACACCGTAGCATGTTCCTTTGTTTGGCTCTCTAAAAACAAGGCTTGGTAGGCGGTTAAGAAAACTTCGGGTATGGCTGCAGCCTGTTGCAGGCTTATTTCTTGGGGCAGCAGTATTACTAGTTCTTGTTCTACGGCAACATATTCTGCTTGTCCACCACCGGCTAGTAAAGCCATAACTCTATCGCCTTGGCTTAAACCAATTACATCGGAACCAACTTCTTTAATAATGCCGGAAGCTTCTAGCCCTAAAATAACAGACTCGCCTTTTGGTGGAGGGTATTTACCTTCTCTTTGCAATAAATCAGCTCTGTTAAGGGCTGCAAAATGTACTTCTATTAGGATTTGGTTAGGCTGTATTATTGGCACATCAGTTTTGCCAATGTATAATGTATCGGCTCCTCCTATTTCTTTTTGTAGGATGGCATTCATACTATTAAGGACGATTTTCTCACTCATAAAAAACACTTATTTCATCGAGTGGTTTACGATCCAATTTTGGAACAAAAGTTTCATCTGCAGGGTAGCCCACGGGTATCAATAAAAAGGGTCGTTCGTTGGATGGCCTTTCAAGCAATTTTGATAAAAAAGCCATTGGGCTTGGTGTATGAGTAAGGCCAACCAAACCTGCATTATGAATGGCCGTGAGTAAAAAGCCACTTGCTAAGCCTACTGACTCATTTACATAATAATTATTTGTAGAGATAGTCATTTAGGCACATACTAATTTAGAGTGTTCAATATTCTCA
>CAZDQR010000237.1:0-5361 GCA_964507315.1 uncultured Roseivirgaceae bacterium | reverse complement strand
GCGGTTTAGTTATTTCTTTAAAGATAATGCAATTTCAAAAGCTTTAATAGCCCAAAGAGTAAGCTCTTTTTTATCTTCCAAAATCTCCACTGGAACTTGCCAATAAGGCAATCCTTTATTCTTTGCAGAGGACATAAAAGCTTTCATCCCATAGGCATCAAAATCAGCTTGGTTTACTTCTGTTACTCGTAAGCAAAAGATGTCATTTCCAATCAAACCAAGCATCACACCTTCTTTGTAATAGCTTAAGTCTCCAAACATCTTTTTGGTAGTAATTCTGTCCATATGGCTCAGTTGGTCATTAATATATTCGGAATAGGCTAATGTGAATGCCATATATTTTATTACTTATGCCCGCCTAATTTCTTAAAATAATTGATATCGATGAAATAGATAAACTTCACAGAAAGTGTATTATAATGATCGTCTTTAACAGTACTAGATATATTTTCTCCTAGGTTTCGATCAATTTTACGACTAAAATTAAAGATGGCATCTTTCCAATTAATTTTAACAAAACTACCAGGTGCCACTTGCCAAGAATATACCATATCGATGTTAAAGGCATTAAAACTAGAGTTAAAGTCGGAGGTTCCGTCTGGATTAAATCCATCAAATTCAGTATCGCCTAAGGTGCCATCTTCTTCTAATTTGTAAAATTTATTATACTCTGCCCAACTCCAATAATGCCTTAATCTAAATGTAAAGGACATATATTCATTAAACGTATAATTAACACCAATTACGTTTTCTATGGTTTGTTGATCTCGATTTCCAAAAATTATTTCCTCTAAATTATCGTTAACATCGTACACTTTAGTTACATAGCCTTTGGCATTTGTGCCATTATCAATACCTAATTCGTACGATAAATTTAATTTATTACTAATACGAATGGTGGGAGATATACTTGTAAATAAGAAAAATGCATTATCTTCTTGTCGATTCCAAAATCCACCATCCCAATCTACACTAAATGGTTTTCTACTATCAGAACCAGCAAATACAAACATATTAAAGCTAGGACCCTGCTTAAAATATCTACCTTCTTCACGAGGTTCGTAATAATCATATTGGGACACAGGTTTATAATTAAAGCCACCACCAGCAGTATAAAAATTCTTAAATTGAAACCATGCTCCTCCATTAATTCTAAAACTTGTAAATGTTCGAGGTGCATATAATTGCTCGTGAGTAATATTAAACCATGTATTCATCGCATTAAAAATGGAGAACGGTTTATATATATTATAATTCATACGAGTGTAAACCCTAAATTCATTCGGTGCTCTTAAAAAACCTAAATCATTAATATCCCACGTATCACTTTCTTGAGAAAGGCCAGTTGTGAAATTAAATTTGCCCGATACTTTTGAAAATGCCAATGTATTTCTAAATCCTGTGGAAACCTCTTGGCCGTTTTCACCCTGGGTTACTATATGGCTATAGCCACCATCGGCAAAAACGCTCCAAGTGTTTGTTTTATCTCTTAACCTAATTTGCCCTACGGTAACGTTAGCATCTCTACCACTGCCTTCACGTGTAACATTGGTATTAATAATACCAATGTTTGAGTTGTTTTTTAAGTTTTGATCCACTACCAACACATTATAATTGGTTAGAGGGTCTATTAAATAATCTCTCCTTGCTCCTGTTTCAGTATTTGTAATCACTGCATTCGTTTCTCTGCTTATGGCATTAAAAAAGCCAATACCAGTTCCTTTACCAGTTCTTCCTGAGATTTTTGTTGCATTTAATAACGGAGCTGTAGTTGGTAGGCTTGTTACAGTTTCAGCAGAATCTAAAGTGCTATAATCCACATACCCTCTAGATTGCCCCACTCGCCTAGAATAAAATATTCGTCCCTTGGAGAAAAGCTCTACTCCTTCTGTAAAAAATGGCCTATTTTCATCAAACCGAACTTCAAATGGAGAAAGGTTAAGCACTTGATCATCTGACTGTACTTGGCTAAAATCAGGAATAAGGCTCATGTCTAACGTAAAGCTTTCGCTTAAACCCCATTTTAAATCCATACCGCCAGCATAGGTTGAACTATATGCATTTGCTGCTCCATCGTGAGATACCGCACCAGAAACGTAGGGACTAAAAGATAAACGTAATGGAGGCTCTATATTTTCTAAGCCAGATAGTGTGCCTGATTGGTTAATAAAGCCTGACTCCTCTTGATCAATAAAATTCCAAGAAGTATTCTCATTCAATCTTTTTGCTGTTCTAAATATATTAATTCCCCAATCGCCAGCAGTTTGCTTAGGAAAGCGAATTGCGGAGTAAGGGATTTCCATTTCTACAGCCCATCCGCGTTCATTTATTTCTACGGCACTCTTCCAAACGGCATCCCAATTATCGTCAAAGTCATTACTACTTGCTACTGCATCACTTTGTACTCCAGCTGCAGAAACTCCATAAAAGAACGCATTTTGACCTTTATTTACAGGATCGAAAATTAAACCAAATGTATCTACATTTTTTCCATCTGAATTATCTCTTTTACTCAGTTCTTGAGGGATGGTTGCCGGGTCGGGGTCAATTAGCTGAGCACCAATATAAATACCATAATCGGTATAAATTATATATACTTCACTTTCGTAGGTAGATAAAGCCCCGTTATCGGGTTCCATTTGTATAAACCTACCTTTAAATGGAATGGCAGATTTATAGACCTCGTCATCTAATACCCCATCAATTTTGGGCTTAGTAGCAACTCTAATTGCTGTGATAGATTTTTTTGGGTGCACAATGTCAACTTTTGTGCTATCTTCTTGTGCATAGGCTGACCTTATTCCGAGGCACAACAAGATTAATAGAGTGAGTAATAGAGATTTCATTTAATAGCGTTGTTGAGTATTGAATTGCAAATTTCTATGTTAACGACAAGAAATCATACAACTAGGACGCATCTACCTTGCGAAAAGTTTTATTTTTTTTATGAAAGGAGTATTTTATACTTTGAAGGTTAATCAAAAAAGGATCAGTTTGAGTAAACCGATCCTTTTAATCAATTTTATTCTAATTTAACCAATTTACCCTTAATCAAGGATTGATGGCTTGCATTTTTATCTACCCAAGCTACTATCAAAGATTGGCTATCTAAAGGAGCAATCACTGGCATTTGACTATCTACACCCGGCTCACTCACATTTATAGTTTTATAAATTTCTCCCTGCTTATCAATTATAGTTACTACAACTTGCCTGTAAGCCTTGCCCTTACTACTTAAACGAAGCTCATAAACAAGGTAAAAATGATTTTTTGCCCATATCATTTGAGGATGGGTTGCATTTTTATCAATTAATGTTCTTGTTGGTGATGTAGTTTGAGAAGACTCTCCTACCGTAAAATATACACCTTTTCCACCACCCATAGTAAACCAAGCAGTAGCTCGTTGGGTATCGTTAGAAGCAATTGTAGGGCCAGTATGCGGGCAACCCCTTATCATCCAATTATCTACACTTATACGCTTACCCTTAGAAAAGGTACTTCCATTATCATCAGAATACACGTACACCATATCTCTAATTGAGTCGTTTATGATATCTCTAAAAGCAATATTAAGTTTACCATATTTATCAACCTGAAGCTCGGTTCTGCAACATTGGCAAGTACTTCCTTGCACACCAACCTCACTTTTAAAACCTCCCAATGAGCTCGTTTGATTAAAAAAGATTGAACTACCATCATCTTTTTCTAATTTTCGAGAATCAAGCCAGGTTATTCCAATTTCTCCATTTGCCAAACGAGCTAAATCATAAAAGCTTTGACTGCCCGATGTTGTATCTGTCACTAGTTTTTTTTCATCGCTCCAAGAAGATCCATTATCAGAGGATTCAACAAAAAATAAATCTCCTGCAAATCGTCTTTTACTAGCTTTATTTTCTCTTCTATAGACAGCAAGCATATCACCATTTTGTTTTACGGCTATTTTGGCCATACTCTCGTGATGTGCTTGCATTCCTTTTGTTTGTTCAACCTTTTGTGCTTTACCAAAAGAGGCATTTTGCTTATCATATTGCTTAAAGCTCAATAGATATTGTCCCGAATCGGTATCAGCAGATGACCAAACTAGTAAAGGGGTGCCTTTATTATCTAACGTGAGAAATACAGCTTGAGAAAATTCAGTTGAATCTGATAATACCATAACCTCATCATAGCCAATTGCATCTTTCTTAGGCTCATTTACCGAACAAGCAACTCCTAGTATTCCAATAATAAAAATAATTAACTGTTTCATTCTGTGCGTAAATTAAACATTGGTAATGCTCTTAATGGAGCATTACCAATGTGTGAAAATTTATTTATTTCTACCAGTAAAAGTATATGCTAAGCCAATATTAACATTAATTGGATCGCCTGGGCTGTAACTTGTTCCCCAAGATGAAGAGCTTGCTCTAGTAGAATACTTTTGGTTTGTTGCATTAAGGACATTGGTCCAAATCTCAAATCCTTTCAGGCTATAACCAGTTCTAATATTTAGTAAATCATACCCTTCATATTCTTTTGTATTTGCCGCATCCATATAATACCCATCTATATGTTGCCACTCAAATGATATCCTAAACCCTTCTATAAACTTTGGTTTATAGGTTATTTCTGAATTAGCGATAAAGCTTGGGGCCTGCGCCATTTCATTGTCAGAATAATCGTTACCATTTTCTACATAATTAGTAAAAACATGGCTTGCATTAGAACCATTAAACCTAAACATAAAATCTCTTAAAGGTTTTATCGTTAATCCATATTCTATTCCTTTATGCTCTGTTTCTCCAGCATTTTGATTTTCTCGAGAGCCATCGGGCATAAGAACCGAAATAATCTCATTCTTGCCATTTAATTGGTAAACTGCTACATCTATATAAGCTTTGTTTTGCAAAAGACTTATCCATCCACCAATTTCACTATTATTGTAGTCTGCAGGTTCTAATGTGGGCACTTTTACGCCTCTATATAACTCGCCTACTTGAGGTGGAGCAAACCCAATGCTGTAATTTGCATACATACCAGAATTTTTTCCAAAATCATACGTAGCTCCTATTTTGGGGGTAATTGCATAAAACTTATCTTTAGAATCTGGAGCACCTGAAAAAGCGCTTGAGCTTAAATTATTTCGATAGTCATAATTAAACCCATCATAGCGTACAGCTGCAATAAATTTAAGGTTACTAATAGGTGAAATATCTGCTCGAATATAACCAGCTACATTTGTTAAATCTACTTCATAATCGGTTAGCATAGAGTCGGCATGGTTAATGTAAGAATCATAAATGCCTTCATCAGTTTTATTAATGCTTATATAGTTGGCCTTATACGTATTGGGGCTATACTCCAAACTAAAGCCAGCCGTTA
>CAZDQR010000236.1:0-5374 GCA_964507315.1 uncultured Roseivirgaceae bacterium | reverse complement strand
ACATTAATCGTCATAATATCATAATTAAAACTACGACTGTACTCAATGTTAAATAGATGATTACGCAATGCTGTAATCAGTGTGTAAATTAAAGTAAGTGGATAGAGTAATACTACGCGCAAATTCATTTATGAGAATAGAGTTTTTTGTTGTTTTCTCCTCAATTCATTTTAGTAACTTTACGTTTTTCAATTGAGGCTACAAATATGACCAAAATAAAAGATGTAATAAACTATTTAGAAACAATTGCTCCATTGGCACACCAAGAGGGTTATGATAATAGTGGATTACTAACTGGTGACAAAGAAAATAAAGTAACAGATGTACTTATTACCTTAGACTGCACCGAAGCAATTGTAGCCGAAGCAATTAAGAAAAATTGTAATTTAATTATTGCCCATCACCCTATTATTTTTTCAGGATTAAAGAAATTAACAGGAGCCAATTATGTAGAACGGACTGTGATTAAAGCAATAAAAAATGATATATCAATTTATGCCATTCACACCAATTTAGATAACATAATTTCTGGTGTAAACCAGCAATTTGCTAACCAATTAGGTTTAACCGAACTAAGTATACTAACACCAAAAACAAACACGCTTAGTAAGCTCGTAAGCTTTGTGCCCAAAGACAAGGCTCCTACTGTGCTAGAGGCTTTATATAGTGCAGGGGCAGGCGATATTGGTAATTACTCAGATTGCAGCTTTAAAGTAGATGGAGTTGGGAGCTTTACCCCAAATAAAGACGCTAACCCAGTAATTGGCACACAAAATATTGCAGAAAAAGTAGAAGAAAGCAGGATTGAAGTTTTAATTCCTAGCCATAAATCAACGCAAATAATTGCAGCGTTAAAAGAGGCACATCCTTACGAAGAAGTAGCCTTTTATATTACGGCACTAACAAATACCAATCAAACACTTGGAGCAGGGATGCTTGGCATTTTAGAAAAAGAACTAACAGTAAACGATTTTCTTAATTATGTAAAAGACAGAATGGGATTATCGCTTATTAAATATACTAAAGGATTTAGTGGCAAAATAAAGACCGTAGCCATTTGTGGTGGTTCTGGCAGCTTTTTATTAAAAGCTGCAATAGGTGCTAAGGCAGATGCTTATATTTCTTCTGATTTTAAATACCACGAGTATTTTGATGCAGAGGACAAACTTATGATCTGCGATATTGGCCATTACGAAAGCGAAGTGGGTACAAAAGATTTACTATATGATATTTTAAGCAAAAAATTCTCTAGTTTTGCACTCAATTTATCAGAAATTGATACAAATCCAATCAACTATTTTAAGTAAATGGAAAACACGGTTGCTAAAAAACTAGAATCACTGGACAAACTTCAGAAAGTAGATTCAAAAATTGATGATATCAAAAAAATCAGAGGAGCTCTACCTGAAGAGGTTGGCGATTTAGAAGATGAAATTGCAGGTTTAGAAACAAGAGTTGCAAAATTTCACTCTGATTTAGAAAATCTAGAAACAGGAATTGAAGATAAAAAACAGAGCATTAAAAACTCCGAAGCACTTATAAAAAAGTACGAAGAGCAACAGATGAATGTTCGTAATAATCGCGAATTCGATGCTATTACCAAAGAAATGGAATTGCAGGCGCTAGAAATTCAAGTTTCGGAGAAGCGAATTAAGGAAGCTTATATAAAGATAGAGGCTAAAAACGAAGAAATAGAAGCTGCTAAAGGTGTTTTAGAAGAAAAAAACATAGACCTAGTTGCAAAAAAAGAAGAATTGGATAAATTAGTTTCTGAAAGTGAAGCTGATGAAACCAAGCTTGAAAAAGAGCGTAAAAGAGCTTCTAAACCAATAGACGATAGGCTTTTAATTGCTTACAATCGTTTAAGAGGTAATGCTAAAAACGGTTTAGCCGTAGTTGCTGTTCAGCGACATGCTTGTGGTGGATGTTTTAATATTGTACCGCCTCAACGACAAGCCGATATTAAAGAGAAAAAGAAAATTATTGTATGTGAACATTGTGGTAGAATACTTTCGAGTGTTGAACTCGTTATTGTACCAGAAAAACCTAAACGTACAATTAGAAGAAAAAAAGCAGTAGCAAAGAAATAGTTACTTGCATAACATAAAAAAAGAGGCTTAAGCCTCTTTTTTTATGTTCAAATTTTAGTAAATCCTATTTGTTTAACAAGTCTGCCATACTTTTATCAACCATTTCACTGGGTAAATAACGAGGCATAATCCAATCAGCAAAAGTATTCCCAGAAATCGCATATCTATTCTTAGGAGATTTTTTCTTAAAGATATTGAGTACTTTTTCTGCAAAAACATTAGCAGGCATAGCTTTTTCACTTGATTTCAAAAATATTCTTAAAAAATTAGAAGCTTGCTTACCAAAAATTCCTTTTTTAGTATCATCAGGCAATTCACCACTTGACTTATCCCAAATAGGCGTTTTTATTGCTGTAGGCCCTATAATTATCACCTTAATACCAAGGTGTAAAAACTCGCGCCTTAAACTCTCCGAAAACCCTTCAACAGCATGTTTTGAGCTGCAATATGGACTCATAAACGGAAATCCAATTTGTCCACCAGCAGAGCTAATATTCATAATTCTACCCGGGGCGCCATTAAAACCTTTTATAGCCCCTAATAAGGGAGAAAAAACTTGTGTCACTTTCACCAATCCAAAGAAATTAACTTCAAATTGATGTTTGAAATCGTCTATAGATAATTCTGTTGCAACTCCAGTAACAGCAATGCCGGCATTATTAATAAGACCCAGTAATGGCTCTCCTTTCAACAACCCCTTTAATTCTATAGCAGCTGTTTCTATTGATTGAAAGTCCGTTACATCAAATATTAGAGGCAAAAAATTAGTTGGATACTTTTCCATCAATATCATAGCATCCTCCAATTTACGAACAGAGCCAAATACTTGATATCCATTTTTTGCAAAGCTTTCTGCTAGTGCATATCCAATACCGGTGGATACTCCTGTGATTAATATCGCGTTTTTCATCTGCTTTTTATTAAAGTTAAACACTCAGGCAGAAGCCGCATTATGCGAGCTTAGTTGATTGGTAACCTATAATTCAACTGCCAAAAGTAACATGTCGTCTGTTTGCTCACTTTCCCCTTTCCAAGCAATTATTTCATCTTCAAAATGAGAAGTTAAATTCTCAATTCCTTCCCCTTCTTCTACCAGTTGCATCAATCGCTTTACCAAGAATTTCTTATTCGATTCTCCTCCAAATTGATCAACAACACCGTCTGTATAAAGGATTATAGAATCTCCAGCATCTACCTCAAAATGATGGGTCTCAAACTTAGGGGTAATGTGCAAATTTCCCCCAATTGAAGCTCTATTGCCTTTAATATGCTGAATATCATCTCCTCTTTTAAGTATCATAGGTCGTTTAGCACCTGCAAACAACAGTTGTTTCTTCTCTTTATTATACGTGCAAACAGCTACATCCATTCCGTCTTTTAAAGAACTGTTTAATTTAGATTGGCCAAGTGTTTCAATCACTTTTTGATGCAGCGCATCCAATACTTTGGTGGGCTCGCTTATTTTATTTTCAGATATAATCTGTTTCAGCAAACTAGTTCCTACAACACTTAAAAAAGCCCCAGGAACACCATGGCCAGTTCCATCCGCAATCACAAAAACTACATCTCCATTTATTCTATCGGCCCAGTAAAAATCTCCGCTTACAATTTGAGCAGGCTTATTATATAAATATGCCATATTACAAAATCTATTTATAACTGAGAACTCAGGCAAAATTGCCTCTTGAATCCCTTGTGCATATTTTACACCATCTGTTATTTCTTTATTTTGCCTTTCAATGGTGCCATTTTTTTGCTCTAATAAATAATTTGCCTTTGTTTTAAATAAATACTGATAGTACAAAAACGCTAGCAATAAAAGAACCACCAATATGCCTCCAATAGCCACGTAAAATTTATACTTATCTGTTTGTGCCTTAGCATTTAAGATAGATATTTCCTGTTCTTTGTTTTTAATTTGATAGCTCGTTTCAATCGCACTTAATTTCTGAGCCGACTCTGCTTTAAATAAAGTATCCTGCAATGTTGAATAGATTTGCCCATAATGATATGCAGCCTCAAACAAGCCTAAGTATTTAGATACATTTTCTAACCCTTTATAACACTCTTTTTCAATTGGCTTAGCGCCAACTTGCACAGCATATTCTAGCCCTTTTTTAAAATACAGCTGCGCCCCGTTATACTCAGTTAAAAGCAGCGCAGTTTCTCCTAATTTTTGATTATAATAAGCTAGCACATAAGCTGAATGCTCCTTTGCATTAAAAAAATCAAGCGATTGCCTCAGGTAGTAAAAAGCCGAATCCCCAATACCATTGTCTAAAAACACTTCACCCAACGAACCATTTGTATAAGCTGCAGACACCGTATCCTCCATTAAATAATCAATAAGTAAGGCCTCTTTTAAAACATTATATGCAGAATCGTAATAATGAATACTGCTATAGGTTAAAGCCATATTGTTAAGGGTAATGGAATACCTCGCGCTATCTTTTAATTTTTTCTTAAGCTCCAAGGATTTTTTGTAATAAAATATTGCCAGTTCTGGTTGCTTTAACTCTCCGTAATTATTAGCAATGTTATTCATTAATCTACCTTCATTTGATATTTCGGAGCTCTGCATTTTATTAATAAGCTCCAATGCTGCCAAAAAATAATCATTGCTTTTAGAGAGGTCTCCCAACTTAAAATATACAATTCCAAGCCGGTTGTTTGCACTTAATAAATCATTTTTAGTCCCAAATTCCTGAGAAAATGCTAGTATTTCATTTGCATATTCTAATGATTTAAAAAGGTTATCATTATCGTAATAACTACTAATTTTTACACCTGTTTCTATTTTTTTACTACCTATTTGATCTTCGTATTCGAATAAAAGGCTATCTATTTTAGATTGGCATTGAGCACCTTGAAAAGCCAGTATAAAGCTAAAAACTAAGAATAGTTTTCGAGTCATTTTAAAAGTAATAGAGTTAAATACTAAAATAGAACATTATATGCACTCCTATTTAATAATGCAATATTTATCTGTAATGATATTGGCTAAATACATTTACTTGAAAAATGAGTAATTTTACAATTGATAACTATCAAAATCACTGCAGTGAGTATATTAAATTATGAAGCTTTAATTAAGGAAGGCGAATACCAAAAAGTAGTGGATGACACATCCTCTATTTTAGAGAGGCAACCTTCCAACACTTATGCCTTAGAGTGGCAGTCCAAGGCGCTTTATAAACTTAGCCAGTTTAAAATGGCGATTAATTCTTATACCAAATTAATACAATCAACTACAATTAATGCCGATTTCTATGCGGATAGAGGGC
>CAZDQR010000235.1:0-5391 GCA_964507315.1 uncultured Roseivirgaceae bacterium | reverse complement strand
AGATTAATACCCTTTGAGAAACAACTCCTGTATTGGTTCTTAAAGAGAATATATATACTCCATTTTCAAGTGTATAATTTTCGAGTTTAAATCGATAACTACCTGAAGCTTTTTGGCCTAAATCATAGGTTTTAACTTTTTGGCCTGTAATAGTCATTACCTCTACACTAACCTCACTTACTGCGGTAAGTTGATAATCTAATGTAAACCTGCCGTTAGATGGCACAGGATAAACTTTATAAGACGCTACCTCAGAAGCTACCTCCAAACCAAGTGGTTCAGTCTGGATATAGATATCATCAATTACCCAACCCCAAGCAAAAATGTCTGCATTTGAGAATAACCTAAATCTGAATAAGAGCGTATCGCCAACTGCAAAATTATTTGTTAAATCAATGGTATGATCAACAAATAATGAAGTATTTATTTCTGCACTCCCATCAAATGCAGCTTGCCAATTAGTATTAGCGCTTGCATTATAGCCATCTTCAATAGGCATCCAATTTAGGCCATCTTTGGTAGCCTCAACGACTACATAATCATTAAACGCATCCTGTCCAAAGCTTGCTCCTCCATCGGCTGGTTCAACAACTGCTATATCGCTGTAATTGAAAGTAGAGTTGGTAGCAGAAACAATTATCGGTTGAGATACCGTTGCTATCAACTCTGTATCCACAGCATAATTATGAGGAGATTGCAAAGCAAAATCATTGTTATTACCAAATCCGCTAATGCTCAATCCATCTAAGATGAAATTACTAGCATTATTTAAATTATCAGACAGTTCTTCAACTGGAGTGCTTTTTAAACTTAAGTGATTAAAATCTTGTGAGCTTGTAAACACAGGATTACCTCCATTATAACTTACTAGTTTAACTGCTTTATTACCTGCTGCAACGCTAGGAATAGAAACTGTAGCATCTCCAACAGCAACATCATAAATTGTTGCACTTAACACTGAGTTAACATATACTTCAGTAGAATCATACGTTTTAACAGCTGTAATAGCTAGCACAAAATCCTGCTGAGGAGATGTTCCAAAAGCAGAAATAATTGGACCTTCTTCAAAAACAGTTTGCGAATTTTCAACAGTAGCTGTCCAAATACCTCTACCATGAGTGGCAATAATAATTTGATCGTCCTGCCCTTTCATATCCCAAACTGCCACTTTTGGCATATCACTATCTAGCAAATTCCAAGTAACTCCAGCATCTAACGACTCTACAATACCAATATCAGTACCTGCCCACATTTTAGTAACATCGTCTCTAAACACATATAAACAGTATACTGCTACATCAGGAAAGCCATTACTACTAACCGAGTTAGTATCAAAGCCCGAAATATCTACCCAAGTTTGACCTAAATCCTCTGTTTTTAATATTTTGGGGCTTTTAGCAAAAGAGAAAATCATATAAGCCGTATTGGGCTCCGTTGGGTGAGAGGATAATTTGGTTATTGTACCACCCACTAAATCTGAAAAAGTAGAAGGAGAAAACGATGCTCCCTGATCTGTAGAAACAAAAATTCTTCTATCAGAAGATGTTGAATTACCACTACCAGCCCAAATAATATTGGGGTTAGCACGAGAAACCTCTACATCTAAAAAGGTACTTGCTCCACCCCACTGATCTGTAATGGATGTTAAGTTCCAATTGCCACCAAAATTATCTGATTTAAACACCCCAGCAGAGGACACGGTATAAATTACATCTGGCAACATTTTAGACGTTGATAGTTTAGATATAAATGGATGATCCCCAGAAAGACCCGAAGTTGCACCAGAAAACGAAGCTCCTCCATTAGTTGATCTGCTAAAACTATTGCCTTGAGACCCACCTATTAATTTATCAGGGTCTTGATTATGCCAAAGCACTTCAAACCCATCTCCCCCAATTTTAAAACTGTAGTCAGAGCTTGCATCTGCCCCACTCGGAGATAACCAAGTACCATTATCTTGCATACCTCCCCAATAGACATCTTCTCCAGGTTTTTTATCAGCACCATAAAATTGGCCTGTATTATAAGTATTACCAACCATTGACCAATCTCCTTCGGTTACGCCAGGATCTGTGGATATGTTAGATACAAAAGGACCTCCATCGTTTGATAACAAAATTCTAAATGTTTGAGCAGCATCGTCCTCTTTAATAGCCACTAACCCATGTTGATCTGGATGCACATCAACTCCAAAAGTGTTAAACGAGTTTGTACCATCAAATGCATCATAAGGATCTGCTGCAACGTCAGTAGTAGCGTCTAACACACTCACAGTGCTTACTTCAATTTTTAAAGTTGAATTGGGAAGATTGGCCGCATCCCATGTTCCTCCAGAAACCAAAACAGGCCAAAAGAAATACATTTCATTAAAAACATGTCCCCCATCGGCTCCAATGTCCGCATCTGGAGTTGTCGCATTATAATCTACATTATTTATATATAAATACTCTCTACTATGCGTTGAGGCATTACCATCTGTATTGGATTCAATCAGATTAAACACCCCATCTTCTTGTTGGTCTCTAAACGACACCATTAACTGCTTATCATTATCTACATCCCACACTTCAAAGGGTACATCTACATAATCTTGATATGAGAAATCTGCATCATCTACACCTGAACCTTGACCAGTTGGCACAGTAAAACGATGTGCTTTTTGAGATAATCCTGTGCCAAACCTAAGTTCAACACTTATTCCATTGGCAGAAGTTCCAACCTCTAATGTACCCCCAACTTCAGTGGCACTAAAGTTCACGAAGTCCATAAACGCATCAGAGCCATTTTCCACCATTGAAATTACATCTGTTGTAGAACCTCCTCCGTTGCCCAACTCAACTTTTAATATCGAAACACCTCCAACATAAACAATATTCTCTTTGTATGGAGAACATAAAATAGTATTGTCATACCATCCTTGGCCACCTAAATAATCGGCAGATTTTCCACCAAAAGAAACATCTACAATTGACCATGTTGCACCAGCATCCTCTGAAAAATAGAGTCTTGATCCATCTCCTCCTTCTGCAGAAGCAAATAGTTTATTCGCATTTACAGGCGAGACAGCCATCTCAACTCTTCCTGCCGGGCTCATTCCAACATTAGAAAGATTCCAAGTTTCACCTGCATCAATAGATTTATACACACCAACACCGTTAAACGTGGCATATTGCACATTAAAATTACCAGGAGTGGCTATAAGTTGCTGAAACCCTCTAGTGCCTGAGTTAGATAAAGAAATTTTATTGCTCCAAGTAGTACCTCCATCAATCGATTTAAATATGCCTGTATTAAATCCGTTACCATAACTAATACATGCTAAAATCACATTTTCATCACCGGGGTCTACAATAAGCCTATTTATATTTTGAAAATCTTCGTTACTGGCAGTAAAGCTTAATTGCGACCAAGTTTCGCCACCATCAATAGATTTAAAAACACCGTTACCTCCAATGCCTCCAACACCACCTAATGCTCCTTCGCCCGTGCCAGCATAAAGCACATTAGAGTTAGACTCTGCTAAAGCTATTGTAGTAAACGCAATATTCGGTAAGTCTTTTGTTTTTTCAATCCATAAAGTTCCACCATCGGTGGTTTTCCAAATACCACCACCTACAGATCCAATAACCCAGGTATTATGAGTAGCATCTTGTGGCATTACCACCATAGCTCTGGTTCTACCTGGCACATTAGCAGGGCCTCTTTCGGCCCAAGTAATGGCGTTTGTTGTGCTTACTTTTGCATTACTTTGCAATGCGGCAAGTCTAACTTTAGCTTTACCAAGCTCGTTCAAAGTATAATTATTAGGGTATTCTGGCCCCTGGGCTCCATCTTGTGTTCTAATGCCTTCTTGAAACTTCGCAAATTCGTCAGGTCCATCATATTTATGAGATCCCGCTTTTTTTGCAGCTCGCTTTTCAGCAATTTGTTTTTCCCATGCTTCAGCAGAAGTCAGCTCTTGATTTTTAAAAGAATATTCATTAAAAATGAACAGAGAAGCTACTACGCCTAATAAAAGTATTGGTAATTTTCTTTTCATATTATCTTGGTTAACCTTAATTCATAAATATTAATCTTGTAAAGATATAAAGAGTTAGACAAACTTATTAACCGATTTTCCTACTTATTTGCAAAAAAATAGTCCTCCTCTCCTTATTATTGTTTGGCACAAATAAAAGTAACCTATGAAAGTAAGTGTATTTAGAAAAGAGCACTTTAACGCAGCCCATCGGCTGTTTAATTCTAACTGGGGTTTCGACCATAACGAAGCCGTTTTCGGAAAATGCAATAATAAGTTTTACCACGGCCATAATTATGAACTTATTGTGCAATTAATTGGTACACCTTCTAAAGAAACAGGTTTTGTGTATGATTTAAAATTGCTAAGCGACTTAATTAAGGAACATGTGCTTGATAAGTTCGACCATAAAAATTTAAACGAAGAGCTTGAAGAGTTCAAAACATTGATCCCTACCGCTGAAAATATCTCCATTGTTATTTACAATATATTAAGGCCTTTAATCGACCAAGAATTAGATTTGAAGATAACTTTATACGAAACCCCTCGCAACTATGTCCAATACCCTGCCTAAACCACCTCTCGAAGATATTGGAGATAACCACATTGCATCTTCTGCCGGAACTCCTTTAAGAAAGGATGCATTTGAGATGCCCGATGCCGAGAAAATAGAAAAGATAGCATCGCATTTTAGATCTATTATGGAAACCTTGGGTTTGGACTTAACCGATGATAGTTTACGAGGCACACCATTACGTGTTGCCAAAATGTACATCGATGAAGTTTTTAGTGGGCTCGATCCCGCCAACAAACCAGCAAGCACACTTTTTGATAATAAATTTAATTATAATGAGATGGTCGTTGAAAAGGAGATAACCTTCTACTCTCATTGCGAACATCATTTTGTGCCTATCATTGGCAAGGCACACGTAGCCTATATTTCTTCAGGCAAAGTAATAGGGCTTTCTAAGATTAATAGAATTGTACAGTACTTCGCAAAACGACCACAGGTGCAAGAACGACTTACTGTACAAATTGCCGAGGATTTAAAGAGAACATTACAAACCGAAGACATTGCGGTAATATTAGATGCAGACCATTTGTGTGTTTCCTCTCGTGGCGTTAATGATACTAATAGCAAAACAGGCACTGCCTATTTTAGTGGAAAATTTAAAGAACCAAGTACCAAATCTGAATTTTTAAATTACATTAACAGCTCCATTTCCAAGTAACACGCACCTAAGGCCCCCATTATTTTTTATTTTTCCTTTATTCTATTCCTTTTTCAAAAGGTTCCAATACCTTTGCACAGTTTTTGAAAAACGTGTAAAAAAATAGTATGAACAATATAATTTATTTAATCCCAGCAATGG
>CAZDQR010000234.1:0-5393 GCA_964507315.1 uncultured Roseivirgaceae bacterium | reverse complement strand
AGCACTTCGAGTGCTTCTTTTATTCCAAAATTATCGCTCATTTTTCTACTTGATTTTACTAAAGGCAAAGCTACTATTTATCAATTGTATTGAACAAAAAAAGACCTATTGAATTTACAATTGGTCTTTAAAATTTTCTTTATCCGTTTTGTCACGATTCTTGTTTGCTTCGCAGCATACAATCCCGCCAAAACTAATTTTTACTTCATTATAACCAAGGGTTGTAACCCTTGGTTATAAAAGTATCGCCCCGATGGGGCTTATGATTTACAAAAGTCGAACACTGCTCGCCTTTGCGAGGAGGATGTTAAGATTTACCAATCAACCGAGTAATACGTTTTATCTCCATTTTCCATTACACCCAATAAGATAACGCGTTGACCTTCTAATTGAGTCATTAATCTCTTTAGTTGATCTGCAGTGGCAATGGAGTTCTTGTCCACTTCTGTAATGATAAACCCTTCTTCAATTCCTGCCTCTTGCCATTTGCCTTCACCAAGCTCCTTAAGTTTTACCCCAGATTTGATATGTAATTTTTCCGCTTCGTCTCCCTGTACATTCTCAAATACAGACCCATCTATCAACACTTCAGAAACACGTTTTACTACTTTAGTTGTACCTCCTAAATTATGAAGCTCAACTTCAAAGGTTAATTTTTCATCGCCTCTTAATAATTCTACATTTATTTTATCACCAGGGCGATGACGCGCAACCAACTCTTGAAGTTCAGATGTATTAGTAACTTCTTTCCCATCAATCCCGATAATAACATCCTTATCTTCAAGACCTCCTTCTTTAGCTCCACTCCCATCGGTTACTTCAAACACAAAAACACCCTGCACTACACTCAACCCTTCTTGCTCAGCTAATTCGGCTGAAACATCATTTATTCTAATGCCTAATAATCCTCTTTGTACTACACCAAATTCGAGTAAATCATCGGCCACTTTTTTAACCAAGTTTACAGGAATTGCAAAAGCATAACCAGCGTAGCTGCCTGTGGGAGAGGCGATCGCAGAATTAATACCAATCAGTCGGCCGTTGATATCTATCAAGGCTCCACCAGAATTACCTGGGTTAACAACCGCATCAGTTTGTAAAAAAGATTCCACTTGTATATTATTTGTTTCATCTCTTAAAATGCCAATATTTCGTGCCTTAGCACTAATTATACCCGCTGTTACGGTTGATGTTAGATTAAATGGATTACCAACGGCTAACACCCACTGCCCAACTTTTACACCATCAGAATCTCCATAGGCCATAAATGCCAAGCCCTCAGCTTCAATCTTTATCAATGCTAAATCTGTGGTAGGATCTGTACCCACTACTTTGGCGGTGTAACTTCTATTATCATTTAAAACAACTTGCACCTCCGCTGCATCTTCCACTACGTGGTTATTGGTAACAATATATCCGTCATCTGAAACAATTACGCCCGAACCAGATGATTGAGAAGGACCCTGTTTATATTGATAAAAGCCATTGGATTTAATACTTGCATTATAAGATGAACGTATGTGCACCACTGAGCTAGTAGCCAAATCTGCGATTATTGTAAAATCTAGTTCTTTAGGAACACTTGATTCATAGGCAACCTTAACCGAATTAACGCCCAACTCTATTTGCCTCCCCTGAATTGAATTATAGGTTGACGGATCAGCATCGTTAAACAACTTACTACCATTTAAAGCTAGCAAGCTTCCTAAAAAAGCCACTACAAAAACTGCAACTAAATTTTTTCTGCTCATAATTTTAATTTTTATTGATTGTAATAACGCACTTGCTTTTTTTCTGTTGCCTATAATTAGCATTTTTTAAGGCAAAGTCTAACTTCGATTAATATAAAAAAAGGTAGTCAAACGACCACCCTTTTAAAAAAACTCAACCCATCTATAAAACTTACTTAACCTTAACGCTCGTTTTTAATACTTTCACCTCGTCTTTAGGCAATGTTATTTTTAAGATCCCATCCACATATTCGGCTCCAATCTTAGTTCTATCAACTAAATCTGGCAAGGAGAATGTTCTACGAAAAGAGCCAAATTGCGTTTGTATAGAAGTAAACTCTTTTTCTTCTTTCTTTTCTTCGAATTTACGCTCTCCACTAATAGCCAAAACATTTTCTTCTACATCAATACTAAATGATTTTTTATCGAAGCCAGGAACCGCAAAATGGAGTTCGTATGATTTGGCTGATTCCAACACATCCACACTTGGAGAAAACTTCTCCACTCGAGTGTTATCGTATGATGCATCATTAAAAAATTTATCCATCAATCCGTTTACGGTAGTTGGAAAATTATTTCTGTTTTTATTATATCTTACAAGTGTCATATCTTTAAATGTTTAGTTTGTTATTAATTTAACTAACACCTTATTCAATACTGTACCAAAGCGAACTTTGCACAAATATTGCGCCATAATGACATTTTTTTGCACAAAAATTAAAAATACTACGCCATAATGACTGAATTTGGAATTTTAAATTGTATTAGCTTAGCATTTTGATATTAGAAATATGACTTCACCTAAATTTTTAAAGGCACTTGGCCCCGGAATATTATTTGCAAGCACCTGTATTGGTGTCTCGCACCTTGTGCAATCCACCAGGGCAGGTGCTTTGTACGGGTTTGCATTTTTAGGAGCCATCATATTGGCCAATGTATTCAAATACCCATTTTTCGAGTTTGCTTCCAGATATACTGGTTCAACAGGTAAAAGCATTATTAATGGCTATGCTAAAGAAGGCAAATGGGTGCTTGTATTATACTTATTAATCACAGTGCCCTCTATGTTTACGGTTACAGCTGCGGTCACCTTTGTTACTTCTGGCCTCTCTTCTACTCTTTTTGGATTTGAGCTGCCTTATAATGGGTGGTCTGCCTTGCTTCTTGCATTTTGCATTACTGTATTAGCCATTGGCAGATATAAAATATTAGATAATTTATTAAAAATAGTGGGAGTTGTGCTGGTTCTAACAACAATTACGGCCTTTATAATTGTATTAATTAATGGAAGGCCTCCCTCCGTTCCTAATTTTGAACCTGCAGAACCACTTTCTATCGAAGGAATTATCTTTCTTATAGCATTAATGGGCTGGATGCCAACTGCTGTGGATGTATCTACTTGGATAAGTTTATGGGCCGAAGCCAAAATAAAGACTAGCGGGTACAGGCCAACCATGAAAGAAACTTTAGCTGATTTTAATTTGGGCTATTGGGTTAGCGCTGTACTCGCCATTTGTTTTTTAACCTTGGGCACCTATGTAATGTATGGCACAGGGCAAACATTTGTGAATAGTGCAGGCGGTTTTGCTGGGCAGCTCATTAACATGTTTACAGGAAGCATAGGCCAATGGAGCTATTGGTTAATTTCCATTGCAGCCTTTTCCGCTATGTTTTCAACTACCATAACGGTAATTGATGGAAATGCAAGAGCTATTCAACGCACCACCTTTTTACTTACAAATAAAGACCCTAAAAAAACTGAAGGTAAAAGAGCCTATGTATTTTGGGCACTTTTGGTAGGCATTGGAGGTTACTTTGTTGTTTCTCAGTTTTTAAATAACCTTAAGCAACTGGTTGATTTTGCCACTATCGTATCTTTTGTAATTGCATTACCTGCTGCCTATTTAAATTACCATACCATATTCTCTAACCAAATACCTATTGAAGACCAACCGAAAAAAGGAATGAAATATTTAGCGCAAGCAGGAATGGTGTTTTTGGGACTTTTCACTTTGTTATTCTTTGTTATCAAGCTAAATCCATCTTGGTTAGAAAATATATTGAAATTTTAAGCAAAATTTCTGCTAAAGCTTTGCAATTAAAAAATCAAGCTGCTAATATTGCAGTCCGATTTGAAAAGCTGATTTATTAGCTGCCAAATTGGAGTCAAAATTCCTCCTTAGCTCAGTTGGTTAGAGCATCTGACTGTTAATCAGAGGGTCCTTGGTTCGAGCCCAAGAGGAGGAGCTTTTAAAAATAGAAACCCTTGTAAATCAATGATTTGCAAGGGTTTTTTATTGAATGTCAAGTTATAGTTCAAGTTTTTTCTCGGGATTAATACTCTTTGTTCCTAATATTGGTTTAAAATTAATAAAACTATAAAATACTAAACAATGGGTAAACTACTTAATATTAATCTTATAGATCAAGATAAAATAAATATTAATCAAGAACTTGATAAGTTTAGAGAAATTATTTCTAAAAATTCCTTGGATAATCAGTTCAGCGAAATTTTACCAGAGATTAAGATTAAATCATTTGGAAATCAAGCCCATCAAAAACTGATCAGAAAAATCAAAAAAGAAGGGAATAAAAAAGAAGTACTTTCAATATTAAATCAGTATGAAACAAAAAGGCTCAAGTTAATAAGATTCAAAAATGAATTAGTTAAGAATTCAATAATTAATAAATCCGATGAAAAAGAAACATTTGAGTTTTTTATTGAACTTGTTTATGAGCTAAAAGAGACTGCCGTTGAAAAACCAAACCCCACTAAGCCTCTATCGCACTACTTGAGAAACATTCAACTTTCAGATTTTGAAAAAAAAATAAATAATTACAAGTTTAATGATGAATGGAAATTTCCTAAGAATTTTTTAGTAAAATTAGTTAGACATCTAATTGACGCAAAACTATTTAAATTTGAAACTGACCAGAAAGAGAAGAACATACTTTTAGCTCGTATTTTTCAGAGGCACTTTAATATTAAAGTAGGTCACATTATATTCCCATATCAAGAATTTGCAAGAATGGATGAACAAGAAATTTCTGATAATCACTTAAAAAAAATAAAAACTATTTTTAATCAAACTGACAAAAGTTAAATCTTACATTTTTCTACACCGCTAAAAATGTAAGAAAATCAAGGACAAATGTAAATTAATGTAACTTTTTAGCTAAACAATCTTATACTTTCGGGTCAAAATAAATGACAAAAAGTATGAAACAAAAATCCATTCCATTTCTTGAATCTCAGGAACAATTAACACCCAATCAACCTGAGTTCCTTAATACCAAAATGACTCTATCCCGCTGGTCGTTTAGTAAATTCTACCTATACGGCCTAGTTTCTCGAAACGTAATCTCTAGATATTATTTTGAGTTCGATCAAAAAACTGGAAAAGGGAAAGGAAAGGTTTTCTACAACCAAGATGATATAAGAAAGGCCCTTTCTACTAAACCAAAAATATCATGAAAAAATCAACATCTACACAGCGAGTCGTAACTTTTTTAAAAAGTGATATCTGGATAAAAACATTGCTTTCAATTATGACTGTATTCTTTATTCACCAATTTGTCCTTCTCACACAGTTACTCCTAGCACCTTCATTTTCTGGATTAAAAACAATATTATTATTTGTTATTTTTTGCTCCACAGGCTGG
>CAZDQR010000233.1:0-5396 GCA_964507315.1 uncultured Roseivirgaceae bacterium | reverse complement strand
TGAATGAAGTAAAATGTAGAAGTTGATAACATCATCTAAGAAATGATGGTCATTCCGAAGGAATCTTAACCATTAACGGTATTAATACCAACTTCTATAAGGTAGTCAAAATTTGAAGATTAATTATCCTTGCCTCAAGGATCGCAATGTTTCTTTTCTTAGCAACTACTTAGCGTTCTTTGCGCTTATTTTAAATCTATAGTTTAGCCTTAACAGTGGCATAAGTACTTACTAAATAGGGTACACAAAAAGTTAAGAATATTTTTGAATAGTTTAATAAATGGTAATCCATCTCTAAAATAGCATCCCATTGGTTGATCAGATTTAAGATTATTCCAACAACTAAGCTCACTTGCAAACTGCTTATTACAGTTTTGGGAGTCATAATGATTTGGAAAATAAGCCTTAGTTTGTTCAATAGGTTTTGATTAATATAACTTTATAGTGACTCATCATTTCATTATTGGTTTTCGAAATACTCAAACCCATCAATGATATCTAAATATGCACCATCAAACTCGGCACTCAGCAGTTTATCAAGATAGGCATCACTACTGCCAAAAATAACTTTTTGCCATTCAACATTCCAATATTCTACTTTGTAATTACCAGCCCAATCAGGGTTTACAGCCTTAATAAAGGTAGGATTGCCCACTTTCCAATCGGTTTGCCAGTAGTAGCGATAATCCTCAGCCTCTCCAATACTCATATAGGCGATTACTTTACGAGTGCCTCCATTTGCTTTTACTTTTAACTGGCTCACTTGGTTGGCAGTTAGTAGTGCATCGTTGAAAAAAGCATCTATAATAAGTACATCATAATTAGTCCCTCTTATTTGTGCAATCATATCATCTACAGAGCTAAAAATGCTTGGGTTTATAAGGTATAGAAAATTATCTGCTTGAAATAAACTTGAAATGTTATTTTCATTTTCTGCAAAAATAGAAGTTGGGTAAGAGGGGATAACGGATAGTTCACGGTCAGGCGCAGCAAAGGAGATGTATTGTTTACTTCTATTTAAGGCATAAGAATCATCCATTTTAAGAGGTGTAGAACAATAGTCTGTTACTAACACTCTTTTTTGCACATCTACCAATCGTGATAAAAAACTGGTTAAATATAAATTGTCAGGAGTAGGGGTAGCTTCGTTATCATTATTATAGCCATAAAACAAATCTTCTTGTCCTACGCCATCAATGGCATCTATATAGTTCGTAACCAAAGGCCCATCGGGCTCCCCATCTTGAGTTATAAGCTCAATTCCGTTTTGTGGAATAATTATAAAATTAGCATTTGTCTTATGTGCGTAAGAACTTATGCTCTCCACAAAAGAACGCATATCATCTCTATAATTAGATTGTGCAGGATCAAATGAATCATCCTCATTATTACATCCAATAAACAATACTAGTAGGATTAGAATTAGTTGATTTTTCATTCTTAATTTTTTCTAATTCTTAGTTCAACTTCAGGCACTTGTTTCATTAGTTCTGTTAATTCAGGCAACATTTTTCTATCGTAGTGGTATGGGTAAAGAATTTTTGGTTTAAAGCCTTTAACTGCATCTACTACCATTTCAGGGTTCATCGTATAAGGTAGTTTCATTGGTAAAAAAGCCGCATCAATGTTTTTAAGGGCTTTCATTTCTGGAGTATTTTCGGTGTCACCAGCAATTAGTATTCTTAAATCTCCAAGTGTTAACACATAACTATTGCATTGTCCTTCTTTATGAAAAGGCTCACCTTCTTCATTTTTATTAACCAGGTTATAGGCTGATACTACAGTAATACCAACGCCATCAATACTTGTTTGTTGTTCGGGGTAAAGCACCATTCCTTGGTGCCATTTTTCGTGTGCGATTTCACTCATAAACGTTTTAGTACTACTATTTGAAAGTGCCTTTAGCGCAGCAGGGTCGCAATGATCGCCATGATGATGTGTTACAAATAACATATCTGCCTTCGGGAATTTATATAAATCGGCTTTACGCGATGATGGATCTATGTAAATATTCCGTTCACCCCATTGTAATAAAAGAGAACCGTGGCCAATAAAGGTGATAATTACATCGCCCGAAGAAGCCTTTAGGGTGTCTTTGCTAAATATTTTTTGACCAAAACTGGCAATAGAAATAATGAGACTGAGACAAATAGTTATAAATGTTTTCATAAGTTATTAAACGCAATATTCGCACCAAGTTATATATTTGATTCTAAACTTAAACAATCCCATGAAAAAAGTATTTTTTGGAAGCATAGAAAATGAAGGCCCAGCCGATTTAACCCTTGCTGTATTTAGAGTGTTTATAGGGTTAGTGCTGATGTTAGTACACGGAACAGGTAAAATTCCTGTATCCGAAGGTTTTATAAATCATATTGATTCGTTAGGCTTTCCGATGCCAGCATTTTTTGCGTGGGCAGCAGCTCTTTCTGAGTACGTGGGTGCATTATTATTAGCGTTGGGATTATTAACTAGGCCAGCAGCTTTTATGGTGGCAAGCACAATGTTTGTGGCTGCATTCGTAAACCATGGTGACGATCCTTTTGCTGTGGCTGAGAAAGCTTATTTATACTTTGCTATAGCCTTAGTATTTGCTGTCTTAGGTTCGGGTAAATATGGAATAGATTCCATTATTAGAAGGCGCCTAAATATATAAATAAACCGGTCTCGAACTTATCTGCCATATTATGGAGTGGATTTATTTACATATAGAAGGGTACTTGGTTCCTGTGCTTATTATGGTGTATTACGCTTGGGTAATATTTGCCGTGATAAAAATTTTATTGGAGAATAAAAACCCCCTTAAAACGCATTCCTATTTATTATTACTCGTGCTATTACCAATAGCCGGCTTAGTAATTTATTTGTTTTTTGGCCAAGACTATAGGCGCCATAAATTTTTCTCTCGAAAAAAAGCCATTGATAGTAGCATTGTTGAGTCGATTGTAAACGACCAACTAAACCTTGCTTATCAACACGAACTTATTGGCAATGAGCAAGTTATGAGTAAGTCTAATATCATTAAGCTTTTGTTAAGGAATAATAATGCATTCTTAACCAAGAATAATAAGGTTGAAATGCTTATTAATGGAGAGCATAAATTTGATTTATTACTCAAGGATCTAGATAAAGCAAAGCACCATATTCATCTTGAATATTACATTTTTGAAGAAGATGAAATAGGCAATATTATAATTGATAAACTAATTCAGAAGTCAACCGAAGGGGTAATGGTTCGCTTTATTTATGATTCTGTTGGCTCTAGTATTTCTGCTAGTACAATTAATAGGTTAAAAAAAACTGGTGTTATTTCGGCACCTATTATGCCTGTTTATTTACGAAAATTTAGCAAAGCAAATTACCGAGATCACCGTAAAATTGTAGTTATCGATGGCAATACTGGCTATGTAGGGGGTATTAATGTGGCAGATAGGTATGTTAATAAGGCTGGCCAAAAGTATTGGCGAGATACGCATTTACGAATTCAAGGTAATGCGGTGTATTCATTGCAAATCGCTTTTATCTTAAATTGGTATTATGCAGCTAAAGAAAAATTGCAATTTACAAGTAGCTTATTTCCAACAATTAAAGCCGAGGGTGATCAATGCGTACAAATTGCCGGTAGTGGTCCCGATACAGATTGGGCAAGCATTATGCAAGCATTTTTTGTAGCCATAACTTCGGCTACTAAACGAGTGTGGATATCTAGTCCTTATTTTATTCCTAATGAACCTGTGCTAACAGCTATAAAAACTGCAGCTCTTAGTGGCATCGATGTGCAAATAATATTTCCACATCAACCAGACTCAGTAATAGTGCACGCAGCATCTATGAGTTATATGAAAGAGGTGCTAGAAGCAGGTGTAAAGGTGCATTTATACACCAAAGGATTTGTGCATGCGAAAACTTTATTGGTAGATGATGTGTTCTCATCCGTAGGGACTGCCAATATGGATTACCGCAGCTTTGATCAAAACTATGAAATTAATGCGATGGTCTATAGCGAAAGCTTTGCTTCGCAACTGGAAAAGCAGTTTCTAATAGACGTAGAGCAGTGTGTGCCGCTACAGCTTAGTAGATGGGAACAACGACCTACCCGAACTAAACTCTTAGAGTCAATAGCGAGGCTATTAGCTCCATTATTGTAAATTTGCATATAACAATTTTAACATATTATACAGCTATGAAATCTATAAAAACCATTGCCATTGCTTTATTAAGCGCTACCATATTAATTTCTTGTGGTGGAGAAACAACCAAAGAAAGTGCGGAAAATACGGAAGCCGTAAAAGAAACGTGCACATATACGTATGTATCAGACTCCACTACATTAAAATGGACAGCCTATAAATTCACGAAGAGAGCAGGCGTGAGTGGTACATTTAACCACATTGCTGTTAATAACACTATAACTGCAGAAAACCCTTTTGATGTATTAGTGGGAGCTGATTTTAGTATTCATACACCATCAGTTAATTCGGGTAATGCAGAGCGTGACCCCAAATTAGTAAAGTTCTTTTTTGAGCAATTGGCAGATACCGAAATAATTAAAGGTAAAATTGTTTCGGTAAATGGAGCAGAGGCCGTTGTTACCATCACAATGAATGGTAAATCAGTTGATGTAGTAGGTAAAGTAACCGTAGAAGCCAACAAAGTTAGCTTGAGTACCTCTGTAGATATGGCTGACTTTGAAGGACTTGGTGCCATTGAATCACTACACGAAGTTTGCGCTGCAAAACATACGGATGAGGATGGCGAGAGCATACTTTGGCCAGATGTAGATATTATAGTTTCTACAGTTTTGAAAAAGGAGTGTAAATAAATTTAGTAGGCCCGTCATCTGGGTAATAGATTGGATATTAATCCTTTAAATGTACTTTTGTTAAAAAGGTAGCTTGTAAGAGCTACCTTTTTAATTGTTTAGGTATATACTGTATTAACCAACGCATCGAAAATGGCTTTTAAAAATAATCTTGGATTCTTAATTATATGGTTTTCTATAATTGTAAATGCGAATGCTCAGTGCCCCGTTACAGCGCCAACGGCCATTCCAGAATGTAGGTTAGGCACAGGAAATGTTAGTCTAGGAGCAAGCGGTTCTACGGGTTATTATAATTGGTATGATGCCGGTGTTGCAGGAAATTATTTAGGTATTGGCTCAACTTATCAAACGCCAATTTTGGTAGCTACCACAGATTATTTTGTATCTGCGGCTAATGCAAATTATAGTCTCAATTTTGATGGAAGCAATGATTTTGTAGATATTGGAAATCCTGCTGCATTGCAAATTACAGGAGATTTAACCATTGAGATGTGGCTTAAACCTTCTAGTTTTAGTGTTCGAAGAAACCCTTATGCTAAAGCATATGGGGGAGAAGGTACTATCACGCAGGAAA
>CAZDQR010000232.1:0-5455 GCA_964507315.1 uncultured Roseivirgaceae bacterium | reverse complement strand
CGAAATTTTAATTACGTGCTCATATAAAGGCGTATTATCAATAGGCAGTTTTTGAAAATCATTACTGCCAACATTCGAGGTATAAGCTAATAGGATTACCCATTTACCTTCAAATTGCAAAAAAGGTTCCACCGAATCTCGGCCCATATAAGGCGCAACCGTAATGGAATCGAAGTCCATATTTTTAAAGAATGCACGAGCATACATCGCACTTGTATTACCAATATCGCCACGCTTAGCATCAGCAATAGTAAAGCACTCCTTGGGTATATACTCCATTGTTTTTTGCAAGCTCTCCCATCCTTTAGAACCTTCCGTTTCATAAAAAGCTATATTGGGTTTATAGGCAACCGCATAGTCAATGGTCGCATCAATTATTTGCTTATTAAATTCAAAAACGGGGTCCTTTAATCGTAATAGATGAGAAGGAATTTTCTCTAAATCAGTATCCAACCCAACGCACAAATAGGATTGCTTATTTTTAATTTGATGAATAAGTTCCGATTTTTTCATACTACAAATAACTACAATATTTTATTTGTATGCCCACTAGGCATTATAATTTTAAAAAATGGAAACTAATCTAAATCAAATTCAATTTTAAATATCTCTACTAAAAAGCATTTGTTAAAACCGCTGTTAGTTATATTTGGTACAGATACGACCAACAGTGAATTTAAAGAAAAAGAGAATACGTAACCTTGTTGAAGAAAACTATGTGTTTGCTTCGGTACTACACCATTTTGGTATCGACTTCTATAATTATCCTGAACAAAACCTAGCAGAAGTATGCGCTAGTAAAGGCCTTAAACCAGCACTTATAATTGCAAGCTTAGAAGATGTAGTGGAGGATGACCACGAGCACCTCCAGTATTTGATGAGCCTACCTGTTGACTTGGTAATTACCTATTTACAGCATAAGCATTTTACTTTTATAAAGCGCACATTGCCTTACTTGGCTAAGCTTATTAATAGTTACCCAACAAATAATGAGCCTGCTGTAATCAGTGATATTAGGGCCGCTTTCCCTCTTTTTGTGGAATACTTTATTGTGCATATGCGCGAAGAAGAATATGGCACCTTTAAATTTATAAGTGAAATTGATAGAGTAATAAAGGGAGAAACCGCCTTCTCAAAACTATTTTTTAGCCTTAGAAAAAATTCCATTAAAAAAATAGCCGATGAGCATCTACATCAAGATGATGTGATGGTTGGGATAAGAAAACTCACTAATAACTATTTACTTCAACCAGGCTCACCTGTACTACTAAAAATAATCTATTCTGAATTACAATCCTTTGAGCGCACACTAATTATACATGCTAGAATAGAAAATGAGGTGTTATTACCAAAGGCCTTATTACTCGAAAAGGAGCTGCATAAGCTTATTTTAAAAAATGCATATTTAAACTAAGTGGGCAGATTACTAGCCATTGATTACGGACTTAAACGAGTTGGTTTAGCCGTTACCGACCCTTTACAAATTATAGCTACAGCCTTAGAAACGGTGCCTGCAAAACAGTTGCTAAATTTTTTAATTGCTTATGGCAAAAAAGAGCAAGTCGATGCCTTTATAGTGGGCATGCCACTCAACCTCAAATTAGAAAAAACAGATTCTACAGATGCTGTTTTAAAATTTGTTAAGCTCTTAAAAAAGACTTTTCCAAAACACGCAGTACATTTGCACGATGAACGATTTACTTCTAAGATGGCATTAGACGCCATGATTAGAGCTGGATCGACAAAAAAAGATAGAAGAAAAAAAGAAAACATTGACAAAGTGAGTGCTACAATTATATTGCAGTCGTTTATGGAGTCGCAGTCATATAATAGATGATATACCCCATTGTTGTTTACGGAGATCCCATTTTAAAAAGGCGCGGGAAAGACATTATTAAAGGTAAGCTAGATGTAGTAAAGCTTGCCGAAGATATGTTCGAAACCATGGAAAATGCTAGCGGCATTGGGCTAGCAGCTCCCCAAATTGGCAAAAGCATTAGAATGTTTGTGGTAGATGCATCTCCTATGGCCGAAGAAGGCGATGACGAGGAAAATCTTATTGGTTTCCGTAAGGTTTTTATTAACCCCGAGATAATTGAAGAGGTTGGAGATGAATGGGATTTTGAAGAAGGCTGCTTAAGCATACCAGATATACGAGAGATTATTTATAGGCAAGAAGAGCTTACTATTCGTTATTTTGATGAAAATTGGGTAGAACATGAAGAAACCTATGACGATATTAAAGCTCGAATAATTCAACACGAATACGACCATATCGAAGGCATATTATTTACAGATCATATTAGTTCTATAAAAAAGAGATTGCTAAAAGGAAAATTAGCCAATATTAGCAAAGGCAAGGTAAAAACCAAGTACCGTATTAAAGCTCCATTAGCAAAATAGTGAATTTAGGATAATTGTTATTGGTTATTAGGTAATTGTTAATTGAACATTCCTAATTGATAATTCAAATTTGTAAATTTGATTCCCACCAATAATAATAAAAGCCTTGAATTTACAATCTAAACTACCCAATGCCGCCACGAGTATTTTCGCCATTATGTCGAAGATGGCTGCAGATAATAATGCAGTTAATTTATCGCAGGGCTTCCCTGATTTTCCTGTTTCTCCAGAGTTAATTTCGTTGGTTTCAGACGCGATGAAATCTGGAATGAACCAATATGCTCCTATGACTGGGCTGCCGATTTTAAGGCAAAAAATTGCTCAAAAAATTAAGCGTACTTATGGCACCAACATAAACCCAGATACGGAAATAACGATAACAGCAGGTGGCACTCAAGCTTTGTTTGCAGCCATAACTGCACTAGTATTTGAGGGTGACGAGGTAATTATGTTCGACCCAGCTTATGATTCTTACGACCCAGTTATTAAACTAAACAAGGGCATTCCAGTTCATTTAGAGCTAAAAGCACCTTTGTTTGGCATAGATTGGGCCGAAGTTGAAGCGAGCATTACCCCTAAAACAAAGGCTATAATTATTAATACACCTCACAACCCAACAGGCGCTGTACTAAGCGAATCAGACTTAAATAGTTTAGAGAAGCTCGTAACCAAGCACGGCATTTATGTAATTAGCGATGAGGTGTATGAGCATATTATTTTTGATGATAAAACCCATGAATCTATTTTAAAATACCCTGCCATTTATGCCAAAGGGGTCGCCATATTTTCGTTCGGTAAAACTTTTCACGCCACTGGGTGGAAAACAGGTTATATGGTAGCTCCAGAAGAACTAAGCAAAGAGCTACGAAAAATGCATCAATTTAATGTATTTGCAACCAACACGCCAGTGCAATATGGCATTGCCCAATATATGCAACACGAAGAAAACTATTTGCCTTTGCCAAAATTTTACCAAGCGAAACGAGATCGGTTTGCAGAATTAATGTCGAACTCACGATTTGAAGCACATAATTGCCATGGCACCTATTTTCAGCTGTTTAGTTACGATAAAATAAGCGATAAACCAGATACTGAAATGGCAGAATGGATGACTAAAGAACACGGCATAGCCACCATCCCTGCATCTGTGTTTTACGAAAATGGCGAACACGTCAATTACTTAAGAATATGCTTTGCTAAATCGGAAGAAACTCTACAACAAGCAGCAGATATATTATGCAAAATTTAAAAGTTGCCCTTATTCAGTTTGAGATTGCTTGGCAAAGCCCCGAGGCTAATAGGCAATTATTAGGAAGCAAAATGGCGAGTATATCTATAGATACAGATTTAATTATCTTGCCCGAAATGTTTACCACTGGCTTTACTATGGACACCATTAATTATGCTGAACAAATGGATGGTGTTACCTTAAGTTGGATGCAAGAAATGGCCACCAAAAAGAAAGCTGTAATTACAGGTAGTATAATTATTAAGGAAGATAATAACTTCTATAACCGCCTATTTTGGGTTGAAGCAGATGGCAATTATTCCTATTACGATAAACGCCATTTATTTAGGATGGCCGATGAACACAAACATTTTTCGCAAGGAAACAAACAGCCAATTTTTGAGCTAAACGGATGGAAAATTAAGCCTCAAATATGTTACGACTTAAGGTTTCCTGCTTGGAGCAGAAATATAGATAAAGAGTATGATTTAATTTTTTACGTTGCCAATTGGCCTCAAGATCGAGTAGATGCGTGGGACACCTTATTAAAAGCCCGTGCCATCGAAAATCTAAGTTACTCCATTGGTGTAAACCGGGTAGGCACAGATGGCACTAGTAAAAATTATAACGGACATTCTGCTTGTTATGATTTTAAAGGCCAACAACTTACTAAATTGGTAGAAGAAGATGTGATATTGTATTTAACCCTAGAAAAGGAACCTCTCGAAAAATACAGAAAAACTTTTCCTGCAAACCTAGATGCCGATGCATTTAATATTGATATTTAGACATCTTTTTTTACTATTATTTGTTATCTTTAACTCATAATCTGGCGTACCACTGCAACACCATCTAAACAACGGATTATCTAGCTTTATTTATGTAAATAAAAGCAAGCATTAAGCAGTTAAAACTGCTCAATAAAGGATCGTTGTAACCGAGTTTGCAATCTAAAATAAATAAGCATTAGTACAAGTAATTCCCATATTAAACGGCTCGTAAATTCCATTGATGAAATGATATCTGTGGCTGTGGATACACACTTAAAAACTGTAGCGTGCAACACTCATTTTCGTGAACATTTAGATATAACAGAAAAAATAAATCTAAACATTTCCTTTTTAGATTTATTTAAACCAAATAAAACCCTATCAGCAAGCCATTTCAAGGAGTTACACTCGATAGATTTAACCCCTATTAACAACACATTTGAAATTATTAGATTTAATATTTCACCCATCTTTTTAGATTCTTCTAAACCTGGTTTTTTATTAACTGGCAAATTAGTAAAAATCAAAAAAGATTGGGATCAAAGCTTATACCAAATTTTAAAAGGAACTTATGATTATGTTGGAGGGGACTTTTTTAAATCAATAACCCAAACCTTGGCAAAAACACTAGGAATGAGATATGCACTCATTGGGGAAGTAAAAAATTTTAATTCTAAGAATCCAAATGTGGATACAGTTACTTTTTGGAGCCATAATAAGTTTGAAGCAAATTTTAGTTATGATCTACTTGGTTCGCCTTGTGAAAATGTTGTTGATAAGAAGCAAGTTATTGTTTCAGATAATGTTGCTGAGTTATTTCCTAATGATCAAGATTTAAAAAACCTTGGTGTTAAATCTTATATAGGCACTCCAATTTACTATAAAAATGGTCCCCCAATGGGCTTAGTAGTAGTAATGGATACTAAGCCTATTCAAATTGATGCCGAACAAGCTGAAAAGCTCAATATGTTTGCTAAGAGAATAGGTGCCGAGATGGAGTGGTACAAAAATGATTTGCAATTAATAGAGCAAGAAAGAAAATTAAGAACAATTC
>CAZDQR010000231.1:0-5497 GCA_964507315.1 uncultured Roseivirgaceae bacterium | reverse complement strand
GCTTTAATATTCTTGGCTATTATGACATCCATAGTAGGGTTTATTCCTTTAAGTCATTATGTAGCTCCATCGCTTATTCCGTTCGAAACACACTTCCATTGGAATATTGCCATCCCATCCGTAGCAATCGGTGTGGTTGGTATTGCGATAGCAGCTATCTTGTACTTAAAACCAAAATCTACGGCTGATAAAATAGCAAATGCAATGCCTGGGCTTTATAAATTAAGTTTACGCAAATTTTATATAGATGAAATATATGTGTGGGTTACACATTCCATTGTTTTTAATTCCATCGCTAGGCCTATTGCTTGGTTCGATAAAAAAGTAGTTGATGGATCGATGGATGGAGTGGCTTGGGTAACCAACAAGGTGTCGGATAAAACCAAAGGCTTGCAGTCGGGTCAGTTGCAGCAATATGCATTTGTAATGATTGCAGGTGTAGTTGGGCTGGCATTATTTATACTTTACTGGGCTTTATAGATAGAGAATAATGGATAAATTAAGTTTATTAATATGGGTGCCAGTTATCACAATGATTGTGATGGCATTTGTAAAAGACGAAAAAGTAAAATGGGTTGGAGCCATTGGCGCAGGAGTTCAATTAATTCAATCGGTATTTTTATTATTCTCATTTTTTGCAGCAAGAGAGGCAGGTGATACTTCCGAAATGCTTTTTACTACGGATATTGAATGGTATTCATACCTCAATATTCATTATTCTACTGGCGTAGATGGCGTTTCCATCGCATTAATTTTATTAACAAGCGTTATCGTGTTTACAGGAGTTTTTGCTTCCTGGGAAACTAAATACAGAACCAAAGAGTTTTTTATTACCCTTTATATGTTAGCCACAGGTGTATTTGGATTCTTTATTTCGTTGGATTTATTCACAATGTTCTTGTTCTACGAATTAGCAGTAATTCCAATGTATTTATTGATTGGTATTTGGGGAACAGGGCCGAAAGAGTATTCTGCAATGAAGTTAACCCTAATGTTAATGGGAGCTTCAGCCTTATTATTAGTAGGTATCTTGGGTATCTACTTTAATTCGGCACCAGATGGAGGCCAGTTAACGTTTAATTTTATTGAGATATCTAAAATTGATATCCCTGCTTCAGCGCAATATTTCTTCTTCCCACTAACTTTTGTTGGGTTCGGAGTGCTAGGTGCTTTATACCCATTTCATACTTGGTCACCCGATGGCCACGCTTCTGCACCCACAGCAGTTTCGATGTTACACGCTGGAGTACTTATGAAATTAGGAGGTTATGGAGCTCTACGTATTGCTGTAATGTTAATGCCTGAAGGTGCACATTATTATCAATGGATATTCATCATTTTAGCCGTTATCGGTGCGGTGTATGGTGCGTTTGGAGCTATCTGGCAAAAAGATCTTAAGTTTATCAATGCCTACTCCTCAGTGAGTCATTTGGCATTTATCTTATTCGCAGCACTAATGTTTAATCAGGTTGCTTTTGAAGGAGCCGTGTTGCAAATGATATCCCACGGATTAATTACTGCTCTTTTCTTTGCATTAATTGGTATGATTTACAGTCGTACAAAAACACGTAATATCAACGAGATGGGTGGGCTTATGAAAGTGATGCCTGTATTGGGTGTAGCCTATTTTATTGCAGGGTTTGCTTCTTTAGGTTTACCAGGGTTTAGTGCCTTTGTAGCAGAGATGACAATCTTCGTTGGAGCTTTTCAGAATGAGCAGCTGTTTATCAGAGTAGCTACCATCTTAGTGATTTCATCTATAGTAATCACTGCTGTGTATGTGCTAAGAGCAGCAGGTACAATGCTAATGGGTGCGATTAAAAATAAAGAGTTTGAATTGCTACCCGATGCACATTGGTATGATAAGGTAGCAGTATTTGTATTAATAGCTGTTATTGCTGGTATGGGCTTGTTCCCAAATTGGTTGGCCTCAATGATTTATGATGGCCTCGGTCCTATGTTTGAACGTTTTGTAGTGAGTATATAATGGATTTATCAAATATTATAATAATGCGTAACGAACTATCGCTTTTGGCGGTGGTGCTATTACTGTTAATGGCGGAAATATTTTCTTCAAAAAACGCTCGGTTTATGCTACTTAATGTGGCTACAGGATTATTTGCTTTACATACCATCTTAGGATTTTTGCCGGCTCAAACAGGAGAGCTTTTTGGAGGAATGTATCGAAGTACACCACTCATTATATTAATGAAGAATGTGCTGAATTTAGGAGTGCTTATAGTATTGTTTCAGGTACAAAGCTGGCTTAAAAAACCAGAGAACAATAACCGTACACTGGAGTTTTACTTGCTTACCTTTTCAACTTTAATAGGTATGAGCTATATGATTTCGGCAGGTGACTTTTTAATGCTCTATTTGGGATTAGAATTGGCCACCATTCCAATAGCTACCTTGGCAGCGTATGATGTGTACCGAATGAAATCTACAGAAGCGGGGATTAAGCTAATTTTATTGGCAGCTCTATCTTCAGGAATAATGCTTTATGGAATCTCTTTAATTTATGGTACTACCGGCAGCCTTTACTTTAATGAAGTAGCAGCTAATTTACATATGAACCCATTGCAAATTTTAGCTACGGTGTTCTTTATTTCAGGCTTAGCATTTAAAATATCATTGGTTCCGTTCCATTTATGGACAGCCGATGTGTACGAAGGAGCACCAACTAATGTGGCAGGTTACCTGTCTGTGGTTTCTAAAGGAGCTTCGGTATTTGTGTTAATTACTATTTTGTTTACTGTGTTTAAAGAAATGGTAACTGCTTGGCAACCATTATTGATTGCAATGGCTGTAATTACAATGGTTGTGGGTAATTTATTTGCCATCCGTCAACAAAACCTACAGCGGTTTTTGGCGTTCTCTTCTATTGCACAAGCAGGGTTTATTTTGCTGGGTATGGTAAGTGGTACCACTTACGGTATGGCCACAGTTGTTTATTTCGTGCTTGTGTATGTGTTTTCTAACCTAGCTGCTTTTGGCGTGGTTTCAATGGTTAAAAATGCTACTGGTAAAGATAATATTGATGATTATAACGGGTTTTATCAAACTAACCCGATGCTTAGTTTGGTAATGCTTTTGGCATTATTCTCCCTAGCTGGAATTCCACCTTTAGCAGGCTTCTTTGGTAAGTTCTTTCTTTTTGCAGCTGCAGCAGAGCAAGGAATGTATATATTGGTGCTGATTGCAGTACTCAATACCATCATTTCTTTATATTACTATTTACTGGTTGTAAAAGCAATTTTTGTGGTGCGTTCGGAGAACCCTATTGAGCCAATAAAAGGAGATGCTCTAGCTCGTTTTGGACTAGTGGTAACAGTTATTGGTATTTTGGCAATAGGTATTTATAGCCCAATTTTTGAATGGGTACAGTCACTTAGTTTTGGTTTATAGTTTTTTACTATAAATCAAAAAATGATAATTAAAAATTGACATAAAATATGGCACTGGATTCAGGTAAACATACAGAAAAGGATATTAACGAAGTACGATGCAAAGTACTTGAAAAAGGAGTTTTAAAAGAACGTACTGACTTCTTAACAGATCTTTTGGAATATAATGGATTTACAATTCAGGTTCAAGAAGAAAAAAGGAAGTCTGAAGAAGATCCCCAAACCTATATAATTGGAGTTACCGATATTACATTTAATCCGGTATTGGCAGTTTATAAGTTTTTGCTTAAAACTAAAGATGGCAGAAATGTATCTCCGGCCTATTACAACCAAATAAGTGATGATACTCGCCCAGAGTATTATGAATTGAAAGCATAATTATCAGCGTCATTCAGAGCGCAGCGAAGAATCTTATTTTGCAATACTAGCTTGGGTTACGTATCTTTGTAATCAAAAAGCACGTAATGCAAACAAAGCTCACACTTACATTAGACCAAGGAATAATAGAAGAAGCTAAACTTTATGCAAAGGATAAAGGAAGAAGTTTGTCTGAGCTTATTGAAAATTACTTGAAGGTAGTATTAGAAGAGAATCCAAAAGAAATAAAACTATCCCCTTCAATTTCTAAACTAAAAGGTTCTATTAAATTACACGAAAACTTCGATTACAAGAAAGAGTTATCAGAAAGACTTGCTGAAAAGTATCAAGTATGAAAAGGATATTTATTGATACGAATGTTATCCTTGATTTTTTAGCCGATAGGGCTCCTTTTTCTGAGCATGCAGCTATTCTATTTCAATTGGCCAATGAAGGTAAAATTGAACTTTATATTTCTGCCATTTCAATTAATAATACTTATTATATTTTAAGAAAAGTAGCAAGTCATAAAATTGCAATTCAGTTGATTTCAGACTTAGAGGAATTAGTTGGTCTTCAAGAGACGACTAGGGGTATAATACGCAAAGCATTGAAGTCTAATTTTAGTGATTTTGAAGATGCAATTCAATATTTTAGTGCTGTTCAACTGGGGAATGTTGATATTATTACTACTCGTGATTTAAAGGGATTTAAGAAAAGCGACCTTCCAGTTTTATCTCCTGAAACCACTGTTAAACTATTATTTAAAGAGGATAAAAGCTTATAAAAGCAAAATGTTGCCTGGCTAAAGTAGTTAACTTTGCTAGCATTAGATTAGCCTTAATTGTTAAAGTTTATAAAATGACACCTGAAGAATTAGAATTAAAAATAAAGGATACACAAGGCCTTCTTGTATATTTCAAAAATGATTTTTGTGGACCATGTGTAGCCCTTCGCCCTAAGGTTACTGAATTGATGGAATCTAACTTTCCTAAGATGGAGATGGTGATTGTAGATAGCTTTGAAAACCCTTCCATGGCGGGCCAGTATAATGTGTTTGGCAACCCAACAATCTTGGTGTTTTTTGAAGAACGCGAGTACATTCGTAAAAGCAAGTACATTTCAATGCCAGAGTTACAAGGTGAAATTGAACGGTATTATAATATGGTGTTTCAAGGGTAAAAAAATGAATAAGCTCGAAATCTTACGCAAACATCTTAAGCTAAAAGTAGATATTTCTGATTCAGATTTTAATAAATTTATTGAGCTTACCGAGCGAGTTAAACTAACCAAAGGAGAGATGTTTATACGTGAAGGGCGAGTAGCAAAACATCAGGCTTTTTTATTAAGTGGTGTGATGGGAGCCTATAATGTAGACCCCAAAGGTGAAAAGCATATTTTACAGATAGCCATTGAAGGCCATTGGATCTCGGATTTATACAGCTATCTTTCAAAAGAACCTGCCGTGTATAATGTAGAAGTGCTTACAGACGCAGAAGTATTAACGCTCACAAAAGAAAATTTTGATAGAGCTTGCGATGAAATTCCCATATTCGACCGTTTTTTTAGGCTCTTAATTCAAAATGGGTTTATTCACCAGCAAAAAAGAATAACTAATATTTATAGTGAATCCGCTGAGCAGCGATATTTGAACCTTGTGAAGGAAAAGCCTGAGATAGTGCAAAGTGTTCCTCAACATTACCTTGCGTCATTCTTGGGTATAAAACCACAAT
>CAZDQR010000230.1:0-5570 GCA_964507315.1 uncultured Roseivirgaceae bacterium | reverse complement strand
TGTAATTGCTACGGTAGCAAGCTGGAAAATAACAGGAGAAGGACTTGGTAAATTAATTGAAAATGAAGTTGTAAAAAAAATTGGATTGGATAGGTATTCTTCTGACCAAGTTTTTCAAGATTTAAGAACAACAAGTAGTTATATGCAAGGGAAACAATTTAGAGGGGCAACGCCTAAAATAAGTGTTTGGGGGAATGAAAATAGCCCTGTACACTACCGATTGGCTTCTTCTTTAGCATCTAGTGGAACCAGTGATACTAGGTTTGTAAATGCAACCGCGGTGGCAAAAGGAGTATACCTAGGTTTTCAACGAAATAACGAGGCTGCTGGTGTGTTAGCGTTAATAGGTGGTTTTTGGAACCCTTGGGGTTGGGGGGCTTCAGCTTATGCTTTTTGGACAGCCCATGAGTGGAAACGAGGAAAAGATTATTTAACGGGTTCTGAGGGTTCTTGGAAATGGCTAATAGGAGCATACCGTTACGAAACAACCACTTACCAAAGCTATGAGAAAGTAGTATGTAATCAGAATGGAAGAATATCTCCAGATGATATTGGTGAAAACTGTGACACATGGCATTGGGTAACCCATAGCTACACACGCCTAATTAAAGAACCCAGCGATGGCTTTATAGATAAAGGCTCGCAAGTGGGTACACGCACACCTACTTGGAACCCCACCCAAGTAGAAGCCTTGGGCGTAAACCATATGGAAATGGGAACACACCCTTTAACAGAACAAATTCTTAGAAGAGCTTGGGATGGCCAAATAGGCACTCCAAGTGGTTCAACAAACCCATTTTTTATCTCTAGATAATTCAAATGAAGTCTCTTGCAATAGTATTAATTTTGATTTTATTACAGGCTTCTTCTTGCAACCGAGAAGAGCCTGCAATTATAAAAAATAATGAAGGAATTATTACAAGCAAAGCACCCACTTGGTCAACCTCTATTTCGGATAATAACCAATATGCTGCAGGTGCAAGTAATAGCATTAAGTATAATACTACCGTTGTAATTGGTAGTATAGAAAATGGAAAAAATGGCTTAACTGGCATTAATGCAAAAAACGGTGAAAAATTATGGAATTGGCAAGATAATTTTCCTAATTATACCTTAGATATATATAAGTTTTATTTAGATAATAAGTATTTATCATGGGAAGAGGGAAGAAACTTATATTGCCTAAATTTGGAGACTGGAAAAACTGTTTGGAAGAATCGTTTTGATTTAAAAGATTCACCATATTTTTTAAATGTGACTGGATTTGAAACAGAATTTTATGTTAATTCATATTGGCCTTACGATGGCTACCCTAAAGAAGCCCATATTTACAAAACTAGTGTGAAAAATGGGAGTTTAGTAGAAGTTGTAGTCCTTAAATCGGAAGAACCTAATACTAATACTGAACCGAGTGATTTAGTAGTTACAAAAGATAATAATGGAGATAAATTATTATTTTTTGATAGTTATACCTACAAAGATAATAATGATGGAAAAGCATCTATAAACCTTTATAATTTATCAAAAAAAGAATGGGTTTATAAAGAAAGACCTTGGTTTTTAAACTTAGTCCCTAGTGGTGGTAGAACTAAAATACTTGATGGAGTTGTTTATATGACTGCTGGTTCAAATGTTGTTGCCTTAAGCCTAAATGATGGAGAAAAGGTATGGTTCAAGCAATTTGAGGACAAAACGCATTTTGTTTTTTCTGGCTTTATTCTAGTACCAGAAAAAAATTTAATTATTTTTAATGCCGAAGGTTCTGGCACTACTTTATATGCTTTAGACCTTACCACAGGGCAAACCGTTTGGAGCGAGCCAAGCTCTGGTACTAGCAGCCATTTGCAATACCTAAATGGCGTAGTCTATTTTGTAGGGGGTGGCGATGGGCTTTTACATGCTGTAGATATAGATACGGGCAAACACCTTTGGAAAATTAGCTCTCCCGATTTAGCCGTTAATAGCAATGCGTGGTTTGCAAGGTACTGCGCAGTTTTTCCTGGAGAAGATGGAAAAAAGGGCAAGGTAGTGGTAAGCAGCGGCTTGCATGCTTTTGCCTATGAGGCGGAAAGGTAAGGGCATATAAACCTCCAAGGATTATTAAGTTAATATGTTATATGTATAATGTATAAGGTAAAAAACCATATAAATCCTTGGAGGTTTACTACTATAGACAAAGGTTCACAAATAGGCACACACACCTCTACTTGGAACCCCACCCAAGTAGAAGCCTTGGGCGTAAACCATATGGAAATGGGAACACACCCTTTAACAGAACAAATACTTGAGAATGCGTGGAATGGCCAATATGGGGCTACAGTAAATAACCCATTTGCAATCCCTATTAGATAATACTATATGAAAGCACTTAGTATAATATTGCTGTTATTTATTTTACAGGCTTCTTCTTGCAACCGAGAAGAGCCTGTAATTATAAAAAATAATGAAGGGGTTATTACAAGCAAAGCACCTAATTGGTCAACGTCTATCTCGGATAATAATCAATACGCTGCTGGTGTAAGAAATAACATCAAGTATAATACTACCGTTGTAATTGGCAGTATAGAAAATGGCAAAAATGGCTTATCTGGCATTAATGTAACCAACGGTGAAAAATTATGGACTTGGCAAGATAATTTTCCTAATTATACCTTGGATATAGTGGGCAGCTACACCTTTAATAATAATTTAATTTGGGACGAAGGCCGTAATTTATATTGGGTTGATTTAGAAACAGGAACAACCATTTGGAAGAAGAGATACGATTTAGATGAAGTTCCTTGGTTAAAAAACGTAAACGGTTTGGGAGAAAGTACTTTTTTAAACGCGGTTTACTCTCCATATCTTGTTGAAGATAAACCTACGTTTGTAAAAATTTATAGTGTTAGCACTATGTCATCTGAGTTAATTGAACTTGATAGCATAGGTTCTGATAACCCAACAATTAACCATGATACCTCACAAATAGGGGTATTTAAAAGTGCAAATGGAGATACACTTATTTTTGTGGACACCTATGAAGTACTAATTGACGGTCGAACTTACCTTAGCTTATATAATTTAAGTAAAAAAAAGTGGGTTTATAAAAAGAAAGAAACATACTTGCAAGCAGGAGTACGAGCAAGACCCAAATTATTTAACGAAGTAGTGTATTTTGCAGCAGATCCTTTTATAGTTGCGGTCGATTTAATGAGTGGTGAAATCGTATGGAAACGAGCATTTGATAATGCTAGCTTTTTCGATTCTGGATTTATTATAGTTCCAGAAAAAAACTTGATAGTAGTTAATGCCATGCAATCAACTACCACTTTATATGCCTTAGACCTTACCACAGGGCAAACTGTTTGGAGCGAGCCAAGCTCGGGTACGAGCAGCCATTTGCAATACCTAAATGGCGTAGTCTATTTTGTAGGGGGGGGCGATGGGCTTTTACATGCAGTAGATATAGAAACAGGCAAACATCATTGGAAAATTAGCTCTCCCGATTTAGCCGTTAATAGCAATGCGTGGTTTGCAAGGTACTGCGCAGTTTTTCCTGGAGAAGATGGAAAAAAGGGCAAGGTAGTGGTAAGCAGCGGCTTGCATGCTTTTGCCTATGAGGCGGAAAGGTAAGGGCATATAAACCTCCAAGGATTATTAAGTTAATATGTTATATGTATAATGTATAAGGTAAAAAACCATATAAATCCTTGGAGGTTTACTATTATAGACAAAGGTTCACAAATAGGTACACGTACCTCTACTTGGAACCCCACCCAAGTAGAAGCCCGGGGCGTAAACCATATGGAAATGGGTACGCATCCATTAACAGAAGATATATTGAGAGATGCTTGGGACGGGCAAATAGGCAACCCCATTGGCTCCAATAATCCCAGCTGGCGCGAGCTTGTAGCTCCCCCAGCTGGCGCGAGCTTGTAGCTCGTGACCAATTTATTAAATATAATCAATTTCCAATAAACCCTTTCCTCCACTATAATCAATAGCGCTACTGTATTTCCAATCATGTGGCTCATTAACAAAACCTGATTCAACAGGATTAAAATGAATATAATCAACTTTTTGGTTAATGACTTTCGGGCTCCATAATTCTATTGGCTTGTTGTGCTGTTGCCAAAACTGCCTACCTTTTACATTACTATTTTTGGCTCCTGCTCTTTTCATCATCCAAATCATCCATTCTTTTTTGCTTTCTTGTGGGTTATCTAATATCAATGCCTGAATCTTTTTGGAAGTATATGTTTTAAAGTCTCTTAACAAGCCTCCCGGATTATTATTTTTAGCTCTAAAAATTAAGTGAATATGGCTTGGCATAATACACCAAGCATAAATTTCCATTCCTTTATTTTTTCTGCAAAAATCTAAGCTTTCCATTAAAGCCCAACTATAATGGTCTCTTATAAATACATCAAGCCAGTACACCGTAGCAAAGCTCACAAAATACAATCCTTCTTTATTGTAAAATTTGTATTTACGACTCATAGTACAAATGTACTGGTTTACTTACTATATGGCCACGAGCTACAAGCTCGCGCCAGCGGAGGGCCTGCATCTATACACTATCCATAACCATTCTAAATAATAGATTTTCTAGGATTATTCCAAATGTTGTTTTGCATTTATATAAGAAGTTGAAATTTTATACTTGTATATATGAACATATTATCATACATTGAAACTTGATTTTGATACCGAATTTGAAATTTATTATAACATACCCTAACATATGAAATACGGCTTTGTATTAGATAACCGAAAATGTATTGGTTGTCACGCTTGTACCGTTGCTTGTAAATCGGAACACGATGTTCCCGTAGGTGTTAATAGAACCTACGTAAAGCAAGTAGAAAAAGGCGAGTACCCAAATACCACCCGACTGTTTTCCGTAACCCGATGTAACCATTGTACCGATGCTCCTTGTGTGGAGATTTGCCCGGTAGAATGTTTGCATATTCGTCCGGATGGAATTGTTGATTTTAATGACGACCGTTGTATTGGTTGTAAATCGTGTATGCAAGCTTGCCCTTACGATGCACTATTTATTAATCCTGATACCAACACGGCCTCTAAGTGTAATTACTGTGCGCATAGAATCGACATTGGTTTAGAACCTGCTTGTGTAAATGTGTGCCCTGAACAAGCCATTATTTCTGGTGATATGGAAAATCCTGATACGGAAATTTCGATGTTACTAGCTACGCAAAATACGATGGTACGTAAGCCAGAAAAGGGAACGAGCCCTAATGTATTTTACATTAATAGTGATGAAGTAATGTTAACTCCTTCTGCAGCTCCTAAAACTGAGGAAACAATGTGGAGTGCACAATCCAATGGAGTTGGGCATTATGCTAAATATGCAGAAAGCTTATCTAAAAAATCGTACGAGGAAATGGCTGATACATTGGCCAATAATCCTGATACGGTTAAAACATACGCTGGGGATAATCAAAATCCTGAAAAGTCGCAAATGGCGGCCATCTTAGGGAAGTCAACTGTGAAACGAGTTTACGATACGCCCGACAAAGGAGTTCTTTGGGGATGGGAAGTATCTGGTTATGTATTTACCAAAGCAA
>CAZDQR010000229.1:0-5574 GCA_964507315.1 uncultured Roseivirgaceae bacterium | reverse complement strand
TAAATTTTAAAGGCCTTAAAAAATCCATTGTCATTTATGTAGTGGATTAGTAGAAGGCTATTTAAGGATAAAGGAGTAAAGCTGCACAAATAGCAAAATTAAAGGGAAGGCTTTAAAAGGAAACGTAGAGGACTGTGAGTTAGACAAACTACAATTTTGAAAAAACATTTTCTAAATAATTCTATTTAGCACCACTAAGTAAACCTTTACTGTAACCGCCATGCCCAAATTTATATGGGAGCCAACGCCACAAATACATTTTGTTTATAAACATACAACTCAGTATCCCAACTAATAATTAAGAAAAATTAATTCAATAAATATTGTTTACAAATTTATTCATCGTAATATTGCAATGTTATATTTAATAAACAAATGGGAGTAACTAAAACAGATTTATTTTCGGAAGTGCAAAACGACATTGCCAAGGCAGCTAAAGCCTTTGCTCATCCTGCCCGAGTAGCAATTATTCACTACTTGCTTAAAACTAATGCCTGCGTAAATGGCGACTTAGTGCAAGAATTAGGGTTGGCACAAGCCACCATTAGTCAGCATTTGCGAGAACTTAAAGACATTGGCATTATTCAAGGAACTATTGAAGGTGCCAGTGTAAGTTATTGCATTAATTCTACAAGGTGGAATGAAATTCAATCACAATTTAATGAAATATTTAATCAATATACATCACCAGCCTCGTGCTGTTAAACACATACTAACATGAAAAAAGAAGACGAATTAAAACAAGTCGTTAAAGACAAATACAGTGAGATCGCTTTGCAGGACAAGGGCACAAATGCCTCTTCTTGCTGTGGAGCCACTACTCCTTCCAATAAAGTCTATAATATAATGATGGACGATTACACAGAAGTAGATGGCTATGTTTCAGACGCAGATTTAGGATTAGGCTGTGGTTTACCTACCGAATTCGCGAAGATTGCCAAAGGCGATACTGTAATTGATTTAGGTTCTGGTGCTGGCAACGATTGCTTTGTAGCTCGCCACGAAACAGGGGTAGAAGGCAAAGTGATTGGTATCGACTTCACTCCTACTATGATTCAAAAGGCACGCATTAATGTAGATAAATTAGGTTTTAATAATGTAGAATTTAGAGAAGGTGATATAGACGATATGCCAGTGGCAGATAGTACTGCCGATGTAATCGTAAGTAATTGTGTCCTCAACCTTGTACCAAATAAGCCGAAGGTAATCAGTGAAATATTTAGGGTATTAAAGCCAGGCGGACATTTTAGTATTTCAGATATTGTACTAGAAGGTCAGTTGCCAACTGCTTTAAAATCAGATGCCGAAATGTATGCAGGCTGTGTGGCAGGTGCCATCCAAAAAGAAGATTATTTAACTCAAATTGAAAAGGCTGGATTTAAAGATATTACCGTGCAAAAAGTAAAGCCAATTGTCATCCCTGATGATATTCTTTCGAAATACATATCAGCCGAAGAAGTGGCAACTTTTAATAAAGGCAACACAGGCATATTTAGTATTTCAGTATATGCTAAAAAGCCAGGTGTTAAACCTTTGACAACGATTACACCTTTAGCAGAAGTGCAAGCCGAAAGCTGCGAACCAGGAGGTAGCTGCTGTTAAATTAAGTAAACACAGTCCTCCAAAGTTTTTCTCTTTGATGAAAGACCTTGGAGGATTTTATTATAATAAAAATTGAAGACAACCTTACACCCTACTTTAGCAAATACCATTGCAAGCCTTGATTCTTCCAGTATTTCCAATGCAAGGAAAGAGTTGCTTCAACCTCTAATTGGCTATATTCAATCCAAACAGAATAAAAGCGAAGCAATCAATCTCAATTTCATTTGCACTCATAATTCGCGAAGAAGTCAGTTTAGCCAATTGTGGGCGCAAACTTCTGCCTATTATTATGGAGTAGAAGTAAATTGCTTTTCAGGAGGAGTAGAAGTAACTGCATTTAATGAACGAGCTGTGGCTTCAATTGAAAGGGCTGGGTTTAAGGTTTTATCCAATGGGAAAGACAACCCATTATACACCGTTTCATTTGCGGAGGAAGCAAAACCCTTGGTTATGTTTTCTAAATTATTTAATGATAGTTCTAGCCCATCAACAAATTTGGGAGCTGTTATGACTTGCTCTCATGCTGATGAAAACTGCCCTTTTATTTCGGGCACTGAAGCTCGCATTCCACTTTTATACGAAGATCCTAAAGCGTTTGATGGAACAAGTAAGGAAGCCAAAATGTACGATGAACGATCTTTACAAATTGCAACTGAACTTCTATACGTTTTTTCACAAGTTACTTAAACAAGCATCGTCATTGCGAGGAACGAAGCAATCCCGCATACAGACTGCTTCGTTCCTCGCAGTGACGTAATCTCCTAACACAAAATGAGCACACAAACTAAAAAATTAAGCTTCCTAGATCAATACCTAACCGGTTGGATTTTCATTGCCATGGGTATTGGCGTTGGTATCGGTTATTTCTTTCCATCTTCATCAGATATTATTAATTCATTTAGCAGTGGTACTACTAACATTCCAATTGCCATAGGCCTTATTTTAATGATGTACCCTCCACTCGCCAAGGTTGATTATAAGCTGTTGCCTAAAGTGTTTAAGAACGTAAAAGTGCTATCTGTATCATTGGTATTAAATTGGATTATTGGCCCGATACTAATGACAAGTCTTGCCTTACTTTTTCTGCACGACTACCCAGAATATATGGTCGGATTAATTCTAATTGGATTAGCACGCTGTATTGCCATGGTATTAGTTTGGAACGATTTAGCAGATGGAAGTAGCGAATATGGAGCTGGACTTGTTGCGTTAAATAGTGTATTCCAAGTGTTTGCCTATAGCTTTTATGCTTGGTTGTTTATCACAAAACTCCCTCCGCTTTTAGGGTACGAAGGTGCCATTGTAGATATTTCGATTGCCACTATTGCCGAAAGTGTTGCTATCTATTTAGGTATTCCATTTTTAGCCGGCATTCTAAGCAGGTTAGTATTAGTAAAAGCAAAGGGAGAAGAATGGTATCGCACCCAATTTATACCAGCAATTTCACCTATCACCTTAATTGCCTTGCTGTTTACTATTTTGATAATGTTCTCACTCAAAGGAGAACTTATCGTCCAAATTCCTTTTGATGTATTAAGAATTGCTGTTCCTCTACTAATCTACTTTGGGCTAATGTTCATCATTAGTTTCTTTTTAAGCAAAGCAATGGGTGCCAATTATTCTAAAAATGCAGCCATCTCTTTTACGGCTGCTGGCAATAATTTTGAACTAGCCATTGCTGTTGCTATTGCTGTATTCGGCCTTAATTCTGGGCAAGCTTTTGCCGGAGTAGTTGGCCCATTAGTAGAAGTACCCGCGCTAATCTTATTGGTAAAAATTTCCTTTTGGTTGAAAGGAAAATACTACCCCAGTAGCACCTAATTTATTGCCTTTTCAGAGCACTATATTGCTTCTTATTTTAGTAAATAGCATATCTCCAAATCACGTCTAATTTTTTATTACTATATTTGTAGTAACAAAACTATAAACGTGGCAATAAAACCTTTAAACAGTTCCGAACTTCAAATCATGGAGTACTTATGGAAGCTTGAAAACGCTTTTATGAAGGATATTGTGGAACAATTTCCTGAGCCAAGACCTGCTTACACAACTATCTCAACTCTATTAAGTAGAATGTGTGCTAAAAATTATGTTGGATTTTCAAGGCTCGGAAGGGACAAACATTACTTTCCAATTCTTAATAAGAGCGCCTATTTTTCAGGACAAATAAAAAATATGATAAGCCACTTTTTCAATAATTCGGCTTCGCAGTTTGCATCATTTTTCACTAAAGATTCCAACTTGAGTCTAGAGGAATTAAATGCACTTCAGCAACTCGTTAAGGAGCAAATTGAAAACAAAAAAAGAAAGAAATGATGTACTATATATTATCCACTTTAATTGGCTTAGGAATATCATTATTAATTTATTTTCTCCTTCTAAAACCAAGCAAAACACTAACCTTTAACAGGTATTATTTACTTGTTACCGTATTGCTTTTCTTATCCTCTCCTTTGTTGCAAATCGATGCTCCCATTAAATCACCGATGTTCCAAGAATTAAGTTTGGATAAGTTAATTTCTGGAAAAAACGCAATGGAAGAGAACATCCAAAGTGTAACGGTTGAAACCTTAAATAAAACTCCTTCTCTTGGTTTAATAGAATATTTTTTATGGCCTTTCTATATCGCCATATCATTTTTATTTATGGTTCGGTTTACACGGAACATCATTAGGATGATTAAGCTGTTAAAAAGAGAAAAACAAAAAATTGGAACGTTACACCTTGTCTTATTAGATGAAGATGCTAGCCCTTACAGCTTTTTCAACTTCATTTTTATGGGTAGAAAGCAATACCAAAACAAAATGCTTTCAGACTCAATCCTTAACCATGAAACAATACACTCCGCTCAATTACATTCTATTGATGTACTATTTTTTGAGTTCATTTTATGCTTTTTTTGGTTTAACCCTTTCGTCTGGATGTATAAAAAATCCATCATAGAAAATCACGAATTTCTAGCTGATAACGAAGTAATAAATAACGGAGTTGACACAAACGACTATTCAAATGAACTCATTAAATCCATACTTGCTCAGAGTCCAAACCGACTAGCGAGCAGTTTTAGCTATTTACAAACCAAAAACAGAATAATTATGTTGAACAAAACAAAATCGAATCGAATTGTACAGTCTATTAAAGTATTTGGCGCAATACTGATTGTAGGAACACTTATGTCTTTAAACTCTATTTCGAACCATAATGAAATGAAGCCTCTTTTAGTTGTTATAGACATTGCACATGGAGGAGTTGACGATGGCGTAAGTATTAATTATATAAATGAAAAGGATATTGCACTCCAGATTGGCAAGAAATTAGAAAAATTAAATACCAATAAAAGCATAGAACTGCTTTTTACTAGGTCTCAAGATGTAACAACGAGCTTCGCTTCAAGAATTGATTTCGTCAATAAAAACAACCCAGACCTATTGATAAGTTTACATGTAAACACTTCTAACGATGTAGATCAACAAGGTATTGAAGCCAATTATTTTGATGGAATTTTTCAAGAAAAATCAAAAATATTTAGTAAGATACTAATTTCAGAACAGCTACGAAGCATCTTCAATGAAGCTGCAATAAAAACGGCACCTTACCTTATTCTTAAAAAAACCAATTGCCCAGGAGTTTTATTAGAACTCGGGTACATATCAAATCAGACTGAAAGAAAAATGCTCCTTGATAATGAAGCTCAAGAGGAAATTGCCTCAGCTATTTATACAGGGTTAATTGAAATTCAGAAACAGAAATAGACTTTGATTTTACAATTTATCAAGTTGTTAACTGTAATAAAAAAATCGCCCAAAGTTATCCTTGGAAACCAAGCTACACCTATCCGTGTTGCTTGGTTGTACTAGTTCAGGAGATACCCCGATATTTCTTAGAAAGAAATTCGTGGTATAACATAAACAGGCTATTTTGCCAATTTCAATATCCTAAAAGCACCTTTGGCCACTAAAAAGAATACTAAGG
>CAZDQR010000228.1:0-5602 GCA_964507315.1 uncultured Roseivirgaceae bacterium | reverse complement strand
ACAATTCCATTCTTTTTTCCTTAAAAACTAGTGAATGTTCAGGAACATGCCCCGTTTATGAATTCACTATTACCCAAAATGGAGCTGCCACTTATGTAGGAACTGCGAATGTTGATAGGCTTGGAAAATACAAAAGCAACATTAACTCTGAAGAACTCCAAAAGTTAACGAGCAATTTAAATGAATTAGATTTTGTTCATTTAAAGGTTACTAACAACACCCTCATAAAGGACCTACCAACAACTTATTTTTACTACAAAAAAGGCAGTTTAGAAAATAACATAACTTATTATACGCCCAGCAATAAAAAAGCAGATAAAGTTATTGCTCTAATTGATAGTCTGATTAATAAGTTAGACTGGCAAAAAAAATAAAGCACTTATAGCATTTGCGCTAGTAATACTTCTGCTGGGTGTAAAGATTTAGTTCCCGTTCCATCTTTGATCTGATGCCTGCAACTTGTACCAGGCGCCACCACTATTCCATCTTTCAGTTTTCGAACTGCTGGGAACAACACTAATTCTCCAATATCCATAGAAACATCATAATGCTCTTTTTCGTACCCAAAAGAACCGGCCATGCCACAGCAACCCGAAGGGATTAATTCAACGGATGCCTCTGGAATAAGGTTTAGCACCTTTTTTAACGGTGTTAAAGATGACAATGCTTTTTGATGGCAATGCCCATGGTACTTAATAGTTTTATTTAAAGGCTTAAACTGAGATGAAGTCACATTGCCGTTACCAATTTCATTCGCCAAAAACTCTTCGAACAAAAAGCTATTTTCTGCAATGTCTTTAGCAGAAAGTTTATCATCTGCAATGTCTATATATTCATCTCTAAACGAAAGAATTGCTGATGGTTCAATGCCAATTATTGGCTGACTTGGGCTAACCTCTTCTTTTAGGATTGCTACGTTTTTATCTACCAGCTTTTTAGCTTTACCCAACAACCCTTTCGAAAAAAGAGCCCTCCCTGTTTCATTAACAGACGACAAGCTTAATTCGTACCCAAGCTTAGTTAACACGAGCACAACGGCCTTCCCCGCTTCTAAATCATTATAATTAGTAAATTCATCCGCTAAAATAAAAGTTTTCCCTTTGAGCTTTGGAGCTGAAACAACTCCAAAATTATTCTTCTTATTTTTGTTAAACCAAGTACTAAACGTCTGCTTATTAAGTGCTGGCATGCTTCGTTTTTCAGCAAAGCCCACTAAGCGCTTAAAAGGTTTACTAAGTATTCCATTAGCAACAAGGTTATAACCCCAAGGTGCGATCATTGCCAATTTATTAAGGGTGTTAAAATTAGAAACTAGCCTTGTGCGTAATGATATTCCTTTTCGCTCCTGATATTGATGTAAAAACTCAGCTCTTATTTTAGCAATATCCACATTAGATGGACATTCTGCCTTACAGCCTTTGCAGGCCAAACAAAGATCCAGTACCTCCTTTATTTCTTCACTTTCAAAAGGATTATCCTCGCCTCGCCCCGCAATTTCCCTAAACATATTTGCCCGGCCTCGAGTGGTGTGCTTTTCATTTCGAGTTACCATGTAACTTGGGCACATTGTGCCACCTGTAATCTCAGTTTTTCTACAATCGCCCGAGCCATTGCATTGCTCTGCTGCTCGTACAATGCCTTCGGTTGAAGAAAAATCAAATACAGTATCGTAATTGGGTGTCTTTTGTCCTGGAGAAAACCGCAATGAGCTATTCATGGAGGGAGTATCTACAATTTTTTCAGGGTTAAAAATATTATGTGGATCCCACGATTTCTTTATTCGTTTAAGTAGCTCAAAGTTTTCTTCACCAATCATAAATGGGATAAATTCACCACGTAAACGACCATCTCCATGCTCTCCACTTAAGGAGCCTCTGTATTTTTTAACCAAGCCTGCAACTTCTTGCAGCACTACTTTAAAAAGTTTATTGCCTTCTTCGGTTTTTAAATCTAAAATGGGCCGTAAATGAAGTTCACCAGAACCCGCATGCGCATAATGCACGCAGCTAAGTTTATACTTAGCCAACAGCTCATTAAGCTCCAAAATGTATTCGGGTAAGTCATCTACTTTTACAGCGGTATCTTCAATTACAGGTACAGCTTTGGGATCGCCCGGCACATTAGATAATAAGCCCAATCCGGCTTTTCTAAGTGTCCACACTTTAACAGCATCTTCGTTCCAAACAATTGGGAAATGATAACCCAACTTTTCCTTTTGTAGGTGAGCAATTAATGCATCCGCTTCCTTTTGTACTTCTGCTTTGGTGTCTCTTTTTAGCTCAATTACCAGTAATGCTTTAGGATCACCTTGCATAAAAAACCGATTGGCCTTTTGCGAAACACTTGTTTTGGTACGCTCCAAAATATGATGATCCATTAACTCAACCGCACTTGGATTATAGTTAAGTGCAATTTGAGTTGCCTTTAAAGAATCATATACCGTTTCGAAGTGGCCACAAACAAGCCCTACTTCTTTGGGAGGCAGATCGACAAGGGCAATTTTAATTTCGGTTATAAAAGCCAACGTACCTTCGGAACCTGCTATTAATTTGCAAAAATTGAAGGGCTTATTCCCCTCTTCAAACACCTCTGTATCCATTAATAAATCTAAAGCATAGCCAGTGTTTCTACGTGGTATGGCAGGATCTGGATAATGAGTTGTTATTAACTCACGGTTAGATTTATCATTTAAAATAGACCTTACCTCTCGATAAATATTCCCTTCGATGGAATCTTTAGGAAGTTGACATTTCTCTTCAAACTCTTTCGCATTTAAACTTGAAAAAACAGCTTCTTTACCATCTGCCAATATCGCCTTTATCTCTAACAGGTGGTCTCTTGTGCTACCATACACCACCGAGTTAGAACCACAACTATTATTGCCTACCATACCGCCAATCATTGCTCGATTGGCAGTAGAAGTTTCAGGCCCAAATAACAAGCCATGAGGTTTAACGTGCATATTAAGCTCATCCCTAATTACTCCTGGTTGCACTCGAACCCACTTTTCTTCTTTATTAACTTCTAATATTTGGGTGTATGTTCTAGATACGTCCACAATAATACCTCCACCCACTACTTGGCCTGCTAAAGAGGTACCTGCAGTTCTCGGGATAAGAGATAATTCATTTTCTCTTGAGTAATTTATAAGCAATTTAATGTCAGAATCATTTTTAGGATAACAAACGGCCAAAGGTATTTGTCGGTAGGATGATGCATCTGTGGCATATAATCTTCTAGTTGTTTTATCTAAAAGTAATTCTCCTTCTAGCTGTGTAGCTAAGGCATTTAAAAAATGATTGTCTATAAATTCTTCCATAATCATTTCAAAAATAGGTTTGTACCCAATTAATGCCAATTATATTCGTTTATTTAGCAACTTATATATCTTATTAATGATACACAATCGCACCATTTTTTTGTTAATTAGCCTCTTGAGTTTAGTGATTTTTAGCTCCTGTGCAGGCCATAAATCAAGACGAAGTAGAACTGAAGTAGTAATAAAAACGGCTAGGTCATATACAGGTACGCCCTATAAATGGGGAGGAACTACTCGATCGGGAATGGATTGCTCAGGTTTATTACTAAACTCGTTTAATGCCATTAATTACAAAATGCCTAGAACTTCGGCTGAGCAAAGCAAAATTGGTAAGAAGGTAGCAAAGAGCAAAATTAAGCCAGGCGACTTAGTATTTTTTGCAACTGGCAAAAAGAAGAAAAAGATTACACATGTTGGGCTCGTTACAGAGGTAAGAGGGAAAGAATATATTAAATTTATTCATGCATCCTCAAGTAAAGGAGTTACTGAAAGTAACTTATTTAGCAATTATTATAAAAAGCGATTTAGGTACGCCAGAAGAGTTCTATAATGATAAACCACAGAGGACACTAGGAAGGCACAAAGTTCACAAAGAAAAACGCCTTCAAATCAATAAGTTTTCTATATTTGCAGCCGCTTGGGGGATTAGCTCAGTTGGCTAGAGCGCTACACTGGCAGTGTAGAGGTCATCGGTTCGAATCCGATATTCTCCACAAAGGGTTTACTTATTTTTAGTAAACCCTTTATTTTTGTCTAATATGGAAGGATTCGTCTATATCATCTATTCAAAAAAATGGGATCAATTCTATGTTGGCTCATCTACAGATGTAGACAAACGACTTGAACAGCATAATGCTGGCTATAACAAATCAACTAAGGGTGGTGCGCCTTGGACAATAAAGTTCATTGAAACTTATGACTCCGAAACTATGGCCAGAAAGCGTGAATATGCAATAAAGAAAAAGAAAAGCAGGAAATACATCGAATGGCTGATTAGCTATCGGGATGACTAGAGCGCTCCGAAAGCTTTCGGAGAGGTCATCGGTTCGAATCCGATATTCTCCACCAAAGGGTTTACTTATTATGAGTAAACCCTTTATTTTTTGCCTAAAACAAATCCCGTCATTTTAAGGCGCTAATTAGTAGCACATTAACTACCATAAAATATCGAAATTTACCAAGAAAATGCCAATTAACTTAGCCCTTTCGGGCTAAGTTGGCTCTCTCTCGCTTATTTTGTTAAACGTTTTCGCATAACTTTGCGTCATGGGTCATATTATTTACAAAGAATTTCATGGTTGTTTTGGTCATAGGGTGTGGAACCAAAACTTGGAAGAAAAGTTTGCAGATTCAACATCTTGCACGTGCAGGCATTTACATGGCCATAATTTTAAAACAGTAGTTTATCTAGAATCTGATAAGCTTGTCAATGGCATGGTTACTGATTTTAAACACTTAGGTGCTTTTAAAAAATGGCTCGACCGTGTAATGGATCATAAAACCTTAATGGACATTAGTGATCCAATGATACCCACAATGCTACCCAAGGCTAAAATCGAAGATGCTATTTTAGAATTAAAAGACACTTTATTTGCCACCCCAGAAACTAAAAAAGAGCTCACCAAACTTGAATTCGAACTTTATGCAGGAGTAGTGTTTGTGAATTTTGTACCTACAGCAGAAAATATTAGCAAATGGATTTTCGAAGCCGTTAATACACTGTTACCCCAAGGTGTAAGGTGTTCTAAAGTAGAGTTTTGGGAGACTCAAAAAGCAGGTGCAATTTACACAAAGGATTAATTCCACGTCATTATCGGGCGTAAGACCCGATAATCTCCGACTTCAACCGAAGTTGTTTACAACTTAATTATAAAAATAAAATTTGGGGTTAGAGATACCCCGATATTCTTAAACAAGAATTCGGAGTATGATGTGCGAAAGAGAGATTTTAGGAAAGCTTAGAAATAACCTCCACTGTTTGCTCTAACATCTGCTCCGTAAAATCTAAGTGGGTAACGAACCTAATTTGGTTGCCTCCGAAAGGAACACCTAACACTCCGTTTTCTTTTAGCTGGCCTAATCGTTTTTGGACATCATCAACCGAGAATATCACAATATTAGTATCAACTGGCATAACCTCTTCTACAAACGGGGCTTGATTAAGCGCATCTCCCAAAGCCCTTGCTCTTTGGTGATCCTCTTTTAATCGCTCCACATTATTCTCCAACGCGAACAGGCCAGCAGAAGCCAAATAGCCTGCTTGGCGCATACCGCCACCAAATA